>NZ_JACYTW010000003.1:0-141253 GCF_014841395.1 Plantibacter sp. CFBP 13570
AGCTCGCAGCGGCCGCGGTCGCCGGCGTGGTCGGCAGTGCGCCGAGTGCGACGAGCGCACCGATGCCGAGCGCGGCGAACAGCGAGGCCGCGGTCGATCGATGCGCACGGCGACGCCGCGCGGGCGAGGGGACCGACGGTGCACGCATGACGACCAGCCTAATCGGGACCGGTGACGTGCAGGGCTTGCGGCGGCCGACAACCGACGGATAGCCTGAGATCACTGTGAAGAACTGAGCGAATCGACGTCCCGCGCCTGCGGCAGACCATCACGAACGTGATGTGCCCGGCGGGAATCCATCGAGGTACGCCAGACGCTTCCAGGTCCGCCCAGGAGTTCGAGCCCAGTGCTCACTCCTGACGTGTCGGACGACGACCGTACGCGGCGTGCCCCATCTCGAAAGGGGCCTCCATGCGAGCACCCATGACCCAAGCAACACCAGTCCACCGCCGCACCGCTTCGATCTTCGGGCGATCCATCGACATCCAGCAGCTCCGCGCCGACGGCGTCACCCGCTCCTACGGCGACCGCGTCGTGTTGCGCGACGTCGACCTCGTCGTGTCGGCCGGGGACCGTCTCGGCCTGATCGGCGAGAACGGCGCGGGGAAGTCCACGCTGCTGCGCATCCTCGCCGGAATCGACGAGCCGGACGACGGCGAGGCCGTCCGCCCGGTTCGCACCGGCATCCTCATGCAGGAACTCGAACTTCCGGACGACACGACGGTCGGCGAGCTGCTGGAGCAGGCGCTCGGCGAGGTCCGGGCCGTCGAGCAGGAGCTCGAGACGTCGGCGGCGGCACTCGGTGAGACGGGTTCCGCCGGTGATGGTTGCGCCGAGCAGCGGTACGCCGCCGCGCTCGATGCGGCGGAACGCGCCGACGTCTGGACGGCGGACGCCCGGTTGGACGCGGTCGTCGACGGCCTCGGCATCGCCGCGATCGAACGGTCGCGACGACTCGGTGGGGTGAGCGGGGGACAGCGATCCCGCTTCGCCCTCGCCGCGCTCCTCGTCGCCAGACCGACCGCGCTGCTGCTCGACGAGCCGACCAACCATCTGGACGACGAGGCGGTCGCCTTCCTCCGCGGCCACCTGTCGGAGTGGCCGGGTCCGGTGCTCTTCGCGAGCCATGACCGCGCCTTCCTCGACGAGGTGGCGACGGGGCTCGTCGACATCGATCCGTCCCGCCCCGTCCCCGTCGGCGAGGCGTCACCCGTCGTGGAGTTCGGCGGGCCGTTCAGCGAGTACCTCGACTGGAAGGCAGCGGAACTCGACCGGTGGTCGACGCGTTACGAGGAGGAGCAGGCCGAGCTGCGACGGCTCGCGTCCGCGGTGCACGACGTGGCCCCGCGGATCAACCACGGTCGGGGCATCCGCGACAACAACCGGATGGCGTTCGGCATGCGCGGCGACCGCGTCGAGCAGCAGATCAGTCGGCGGGTGCGGAACGCGCAGCTCCGACTCGAGGTCCTGGACCGCGAGCAGGTGCGGCGCCCGCCTCGCCAACTCTCGTTCGCAGGGATCCCGAGCGGCTCGACGGTCCTCGACGAGGGGGAGCAGCTGCTCGACCTCGCCGACGCCCGCGTCGACGGCCGGCTGCACCTCGAACGCCTGCAGCTGGCGCCCCGGTCGCGGGTGCTGGTCACCGGGGCGAACGGTTCGGGGAAGTCGACGCTCTTGGCGGTGCTCGCCGGTTCGCTGCGCCTCGATGCTGGGACCCTCCTCCGGCGGAAGGGGCTCCGCGTGGGGCTCCTCGAGCAGGACGTCGCGTTCCAGGATGCGGAGCGATCACCTCGGGAGGTCTACGACCGGACGCTCGGCGAGGCGCGTGCAGCGCGCACCCCGCTCGCGGGTCTCGGGCTCCTGGCGCTTCGCGACCTCGACCGCCCGATCGGCCAGCTCTCCGTCGGGCAGCAGCGCCGTCTGGCCCTGGCGCTGATCATCGCGAGGCCTCCGCACCTGTTCCTCCTGGACGAGCCGACGAACCACCTGTCGCTCGCGCTTGCGACGGAGCTCGAGGACGCCCTCGGCGACTACCCGGGGGCGGTCGTCATCGCGAGCCACGACCGGTGGCTCCGTCGGCGCTGGGCCGGCGACGCCCTGACGCTGGACCGCCGCTGACCGGGACCCCGGTCGGTTCGGCCTGGGCACCGAGCAGCGCTCGGTGCCCAGGCGGGAACCACAGGCACCCGGAGCGCAAGCCGGGCAGACGGGCGGCTCGGCCTGCTCACCTGCGCAGCGACGACCAGCCCCGATGCGCGTCTGCGCATCCGCGTGTTTCCGGCGCATGACGCCGGTGCCACCGTTCTGTAACGCTTCGGTCGCGAAGCCGGGATCGTCCGTCCGGCGGTCGTCGCATTGGGTAACGTAACCCCATACGCCCCGTGACCCGCGGGGCTGCATCTTGGAGGCTACCTTGGCAATCTCAACTCGGAAGGCCGCTGCGGGCGCAATCGCCGGCGTCGGTCTCATGGCACTGCTCGCCGGCTGTGCATCGGCTCCCAGCACCGGTGGCGGCGACTCAACCGGTGCCGCATCCGACTTCCTCCCGTGCATGGTCTCCGACGCCGGTGGCTTCACCGACAAGTCGTTCAACCAGCTCGGCTACGAGGGTCTGACCGAAGCGGCGAAGGAGCTCGGCGTCGAGCCCATCACCGTCCAGTCCGACAAGGCCGACGACTACAAGCCGAACCTGCAGAGCCTGGCCGACCAGGGCTGCTCGCTCATCGTCAGCGTCGGCTTCGCCCTCTCCGCCGACACGGTCGACGCGGCACTCGCGAACCCGGACGTCGACTACGCGATCATCGACGACGCGGCCGACAACGACTTCGACGGCAAGGTCGACGCCCCGAACATCAAGCCGATCCTGTTCGACACCGTCCAGGCCGCGTTCCTCGCGGGCTACGCAGCGGCCGACTACTCGAAGACCGGCGTCGTCGGCACCTTCGGCGGCCAGCCCTTCCCGTCCGTCCAGATCTTCATGGACGGCTTCGCCGAGGGCGTCGCGTACTACAACGAGCAGAAGGGCAAGAGCGTCCAGGTCGTCGGTTGGGACGTCGCCGCTCAGACCGGTTCCTTCACCGGTGGCTTCGAGGCGAACGACACCGCCAAGCAGCTCGCCCGCACACTCATCGACCAGAACGCCGACGTGCTCCTTCCGGTCGGTGGCCCGATCTTCCTGAGCGCGATCGCCGAGATCCAGGAGACCGGTAAGGACATCGCCATGATCGGTGTCGACGCCGACCTGTACGAGACCAACTCCGAGAACAAGGGCCTGTTCCTGACCTCCATCCTCAAGGGCATGAAGGCCGGCGTCGCCGACACCGTGACCGAGGCCGGTGGCGGCAAGTTCGACGCAGCTGCGTACATCGGCACCCTCGAGAACGAGGGCGTCGGCCTCGCGCCGTTCCACGACTTCGAGTCCAAGGTCTCCCCGACCCTGGCCGACGAGCTCGACACGATCAAGGCTGGCATCATCGACGGTTCCATCAAGGCGACCTCGGTCTCCTCGCCCGTCAAGTAGTCCCTCTTCACCCGGGCCCTCGCCCGGGACTCCGGGGGGAGGTCGCGATCCGCGACCTCCCCCCGCTTTGTTCGCGGCACGGCCGGACGGCGATCCCGACCGCCTGTGCCGACATCCGACACGTGACTAGATTGGGACCCATGAAGCTCGAGCTCCGCGGCATCACCAAACGGTTCGGTGCACTCACCGCCAACGACCACATCGACCTCACCGTCGAACCGGGGGAGATCCACTGTCTCCTCGGCGAGAACGGTGCCGGCAAATCCACCCTCATGAACGTCCTCTACGGCCTCTATCAGGCCGACGAGGGCGAGATCCTCCTGGACGACGTCGTCCAGCACTTCCAGGGCCCTGGCGACGCCATGGGCGCCGGCATCGGCATGGTGCACCAGCACTTCATGCTCATCCCCGTCTTCACCGTCGCCGAGAACGTCATGCTCGGCCACGAGCAGACCAAGGGCGGTGGCCGCCTCGACGTCGCAGCGGCCCGCAAGCTCGTCATCGACATCTCCGAGCGGTTCGGCTTCAGCCTCGACCCGGACGCCATCGTCGGCGACCTCCCGGTCGGAGTGCAGCAGCGCGTCGAGATCGTCAAGGCGCTCTCCCGCAACGCCAACGTCCTCGTCTTCGACGAGCCCACCGCCGTGCTCACCCCGCAGGAGACGGACGAGCTCATGGCGATCATGAAGCAGTTGAAGGACGAGGGCACGTCCATCGTCTTCATCACCCACAAGCTGCGCGAGGTCCGCGAAGTCGCCGACCGCATCACCGTCATCCGGCTCGGCAAGGTCGTCGGCGAGGCCTCGCCCACCGCGACGAACGCCGAGCTGGCGTCCCTCATGGTCGGGCGTCCCGTCGAACTCACGGTCCACAAGGAGGCGCCGAACCTCGGCGACACCACCTTCACCGTGCAGGACCTGTCCGTCGTCGACCACCTCGGCCAGCTCGTCGTCAACGGCGTCAGCTTCGAGGTCCGCGAGGGCGAGGTGCTCGCCATCGCCGGTGTCCAGGGCAACGGGCAGACCGAGCTCACCGAGGCGATCCTCGGGCTGCAGCCGCACACCAAGGGCAGCATCAAGCTCGACGGCGTCGAACTCGTCGGGTCCACCCCGCGCAAGGTGCTCGACGCCGGCGTCGGGTTCGTGCCGGAGGACCGATCCGAGGACGGGCTCGTCAAACAGTTCACCATCGCCGAGAACCTCATGCTGGACCGATCGACGGGTGCACCCTTCGTGAAGGGCGGCAACGTCCAGCGCGGATTCCGAGACGAGTTCGCGCGCGAGAAGTCGCAGGAGTTCGACGTCCGGTCACAGGGTATCGAATCACCGGCCGGCTCCCTCTCGGGCGGCAACCAGCAGAAGGTCGTCCTCGCCCGTGAGCTCAGCCGCGAGTTGCGGCTGTTCGTCGCCGCACAGCCGACCCGCGGGATCGACGTCGGTTCGATCGAGTTCGTGCACAAGCGCATCGTCGCCACGCGCGACGCCGGCATCCCCGTCATCGTCGTGTCGACCGAGCTCGACGAGGTCGTCGCGCTCGCCGACCGCATCGCCGTCATGTACCGAGGCGGCATCGTCGGGATCGTCCCGGCATCGACCCCCAGAGAGGTTCTCGGCCTCATGATGGCCGGCGAACTCCCGGCAGGAGCAGCAGCATGAGCGAGACGTCCCACACCCCGCCCGGAACGGTCCAGCCGGTGGCACCGGGCGAGGCGAAGCCCGACACGACCCAGCCGCGCTCGAACAAGGTGCTCGCCGAGATCCTCAATTCGAGCATCGTCATCTCGATCCTCGCCGTCGTCCTGGCGATGGTCGTCGGTGCGATCCTCATCGCACTGACCGATCCGAAGGTCCACACCGCCGCCGGGTACTTCTTCGCCCGCCCGGGCGACACCATCGCGGCGGTCTGGCAGTCGGCGACCGGTGCGTACGGCGCGCTCTTCCAGGGGTCGATCTACAACTTCAAGCGCCCCGACTTCCTGAACGGCATCCGCCCGCTGACGGAGACGCTGACCTTCGCGACCCCGCTGATCCTCGCCGGACTCGGTGTCGGCCTGGCGTTCCGGGTCGGCATGTTCAACATCGGTGGGCGCGGTCAGATGCTCATCGCCGCCGCCTGCGCCGGATGGGTCGGCTTCACGCTCGACCTCCCGCCCGTGGTGCACCTGCTCGTCGCGATCGCCGCCGGCATCATCGGTGGCGCGTTCTGGGGCGGCATCGTCGGTGTCCTCAAGGCCCGCACCGGCGCGCACGAGGTGATCATCACGATCATGCTCAACTACGTCGCGTTCTACCTCATCACCTTCATGCTCTCCACGCAGGGGCTGTTGCAGGCTCCCGGGTCGAACGTGCCGAAGAGCGCGGGGATGGCGGAGAACGCCGTCTTGCCCAAGCTCCTCGGTGACCGCTACAACCTGCACGCCGGCTTCCTCATCGCGATCCTCGCGGTCGTGTTCGTGTGGTGGCTGTTCAGTCGGTCCTCGATCGGCTTCCGCTTCCGTGCGGTCGGTGAGAACCCGAACGCAGCGCGCGTCGCGGGTATCGACGTGAAGAACACCTACGTGTACGCCATGCTGCTCTCCGGTGGACTGATCGGTCTCGCCGGCGTCTCGCAGGTGCTCGGTACGGTGACCTCCGGGTTCGACAACGGCATCGACGCCGGCATCGGCTTCGACGCCATCACCGTCGCGCTCCTCGGACGCAGTCGGCCGGGCGGCATCCTCATCGCCGGCATCCTGTTCGGTGCGCTCAAGGCCGGTGGGTACTCCATGCAGGCCACCCAGGGCGTCAACGTGCCGATCGACATCGTGCTCGTCCTCCAGGCACTCATCGTGCTGTTCATCGCGGCTCCGCCGCTCGTGCGGGCGATCTTCTTCCTGCCGAAGCCCGACGGCTCGACGCGCCGAACGCGTCGCTCCGCCAAGAAGGAGGTGTCCGCATGAGTGGATTCACGCTCGACAAGCAGACGCCGCAGCCGGCTCCCGACGCCCCGATCGTCCTCGAGACGGTCGTCGTCCGGAGCTGGAAGGCCCCGATCGCGTTCGGGATCTTCACCGTCATCGCGTTCCTGTTGTTCGTCATCTGGCACCGCGACGGCAACAGCACGTTCCGGCTCTCCAGCGACGGCGACGTCATCCAACTGCCGACGGTCGTGCTCCCGTCGACGGTCACCGGCATCGTCGTCACGATCCTCCTGGCCGCCATCACGGCCCTGAGCGCGTACCTGGTCACGACGGGCAAGAAGGTCCCGCTCTGGCTCATCACCGTGTTCGGTGTGCTGTTCATGGTCGGGTTCCTCTCGTGGGCCGCCGCGGGCAAGGCGATCCCGATCACCGGGCTCCTGCTCGGTACCGTCGCCCTGAGCGTCCCGCTCATCTTCGGTGCGCTCGGCGGCGTCATCTCCGAGCGGGTCGGCGTCGTGAACATCGCGATCGAGGGCCAGCTGCTCGCCGGCGCGTTCTCGTCCGCCTTCGTCGCGTCGGTGACGGGGAACGCCTTCCTCGGGCTCGTCGCGGCGATGATCGCCGGCACGCTCGTGAGCTTCCTGCTCGCGGCGTTCTCGATCAAGTACCTCGTCGACCAGGTCATCGTCGGTGTGGTGCTCAACGTCCTCGTCGTCGGTCTCACGAGCTTCCTGTACTCGCAGGTGCTCACGAAGAACGAGGCGCTCTTCAACAGCCCGCCGAAGTTCCCCCGGATCAACATCCCGATCCTCAGCGAGATCCCGCTCATCGGACCCGTGCTGTTCCGCCAGACGATCATCATCTACCTGATGTACATCGCCGTGGCCGTGGTGTTCTTCTGCCTGTTCTACACGCGCTGGGGCCTCCGCCTCCGCGCCGTGGGTGAGCACCCGCAGGCGGCTGACACCGTGGGCATCAACGTGAACCGGACTCGTTTCTGGAACGTCGCGCTCGCGGGCGCGATCGTCGGCCTCGGTGGGGCGTACTTCACCCTGGGCTCGGTCGGTGCGTTCAACAAGGAGATGACGGCGGGCGCCGGCTACATCGCGCTCGCGGCGGTCATCTTCGGACGCTGGGACCCCCTCAAGGCGACGCTCGCCGCGCTGCTGTTCGGCTTCACGCAGAACCTGCAGTTCGCGTTGAGCGCCATCGGCTCCCCGGTGCCGAGCGCGTTCATGCTCATGCTGCCGTACGTGGTGACGATCTTCGCGGTCGCCGGACTCGTCGGCATCTCCCGCGGACCGGCAGCCGCCGGCAAGCCCTATGTGAAGGGCTGACCGTGAGCGACACGACGACCACGCCCCCCATTGACTGGGAGGCGCTGCACACCGCGGCCCGGGAGGCGATGGGTCACGCCTACGTGCCCTACAGCCGCTTCCCGGTCGGCGCGGCCGCTCTCGTCGACGACGGCCGGATCATCTCCGGCTGCAACGTCGAGAACGCCAGTTACGGGCTGACGCTGTGCGCGGAGTGCGCGCTCGTCTCCGCCCTCCACATGTCGGGCGGAGGACGCCTCGTGGCGTTCGCCTGCGTCGACGGCAAGGGCGAACGCCTCATGCCGTGCGGCCGTTGCCGACAGCTGCTGTACGAACACTCGACGGCGGGCATGCTGCTCGACACCGTCTCCGGCATCCGCACCATCGACGAGGTCCTGCCGGACGCCTTCGGACCACGTCAACTCGAGGAGTACCACGCATGAGTTCCGTAGAAGCATTCGACGTCGTCGACCTCATCCGCACGAAGCGCGATCGCGGAGAGCTGTCGACGCCGCAGATCGACTGGCTGATCGACGCCTTCACCCGTGGCTATGTCGCCGACGAGCAGATGTCGGCGCTGGCGATGGCGATCCTGCTGAACGGCATGGAGCGGCGCGAGATCCGCGACCTCACGATGGCGATGATCGCGAGCGGTGAGCGGATGAGCTTCGCATCGCTCGACAAGCCGACCTCGGACAAGCACTCGACCGGCGGCGTCGGCGACAAGATCACCCTGCCCCTCGCCCCGCTCGTCGCCGTCTTCGGCGTCGCGGTGCCGCAGCTGTCGGGCCGCGGGCTCGGGCACACGGGTGGGACGCTCGACAAGCTCGAGAGCATCCCCGGCTGGCGTGCGGCGCTGACGAACGACGAGATGATGGCGCAACTGGCGGACGTCGGTGCGGTCATCTGCGCCGCCGGTTCCGGTCTCGCCCCGGCGGACAAGCGCCTGTACGCCCTGCGCGACACGACGGGCACGGTCGAGGCGATCCCGCTCATCGCGTCGAGCATCATGTCGAAGAAGATCGCCGAAGGCACCGGGGCGCTCGTCCTCGACGTCAAGTTCGGCTCCGGCGCCTTCATGCAGGACTACGAGCGTGCCGAGGAACTGGCGCGCACGATGGTCGCGCTCGGGACGGACGCCGGTGTGGCGACGACCGCACTGTTGACGGACATGAACGTCCCGCTCGGCCTCGCGATCGGCAACGCGAACGAGGTCCGCGAGTCCGTCGAGGTCCTGGCGGGCGGTGGTCCGGCGGACGTCGTCGAGCTGACCCTCGCCCTCGCGCGGGAGATGCTGACCCTCGCCGGACAGCCGGACGCTGACGTCGAGGGCGCCCTCGCGGACGGTCGGGCCATGGACGTCTGGAAGCGCATGATCCGCGCGCAGGACGGCGACCCGGACGCACCGCTGCCGGTCGCCAAGGAGACCCACGTCGTCACGGCGTCGCGCGACGGCGTGCTGGCGACGCAGGAGGCACTGCCGTTCGGCATCGCGGCCTGGCGCCTCGGTGCCGGTCGGGCCAGGCAGCAGGACCCGGTCATCCACGCGGCGGGCATCGACCTGCACGCGAAGCCGGGCGACGAGGTCCGGGCCGGACAGCCCCTCTTCACGCTGAGCGCCGACGATGCGGCCCGCTTCCCGCGGGCGCTCGAGGCCCTCGAGGGTGCCTACACGATCGAGGACACGGCTCCGCCGCGCGGCCCCATCGTCCGGGCCCGCATCGAGGCCTGAGTCCGTTGAGATGAGGCAACTCGTCGTCCATCGCCGTTCCGGACGACGAGTTGCCTCACCTGAGTACGCGACCTGTGGAGAACGACGGGGGAAGCTCCTGCCGGCGGCACGATCGAAGGATGACCTTCCGATCCTCGATCCCGATCATGGCCGGGCGGAAGCCCGCTCAGTCGGCAGTGCGCGCCGGGTTCACTCCCCGCCAGCTCCGGAACCCAGCGCTTGGTGCTCCCTTCCACGGGATCCGAACGCCACCGGGCTACCCGACTGACCTGTACCACCAAGCGGTCGCCTACCTGAGTGCTCTCCCGATCGGGGGAGCCTTCAGCCATCAGACGGCCGCTGCTCTGCACGGCATCCCGACGCCCAGGCCGACGAGTCCGGACGTCCCGCTGCATGTCATGTCACCTGCTGGCGTCCGGGCGCGAGAGGGGCGCGGCGTGGTGGGACATCGCGGCACCCTCGGCCCGGGGGACATCGTCGATCTCGACGGACTCCCGGTCACCAGTGTCGAGCGGACCTGGTGCGACCTCGCGACGGTGGTACCGCTCCCGGCATTGATCGCCGCCGGCGACGCCCTTCTCTGGTTCCTGGATCCTCGGACGTCCCTCGATCGGCTTCGTCAGGCCGTCGAGGAGTATCCGTCGCGTCGTGGCGTCGTCGCCCTTCGGTCGGCGATCCCGCGGTTGCATGACCGCTGCCAGTCGCCGAAGGAGACCGAGCTCCGGTTGATCCTCGAGGCGTCGGCGCTCCCGAAGGCGGAGCACAACGCCGAGATCGTCCTCCACGGCTCCGGGCGAGTGGTCCGGGGCGATGTGGTGTTCCGTGTCCAGCGTCTGGTCCTCGAGTACGAGGGAGACCATCACCGGACCGACCGGTCGCAATGGCGGAAGGACATCGCGCGCACGGAGGACTTGGCACATGAGGGATGGACGGTGATGCGCTTGACTCCCGACGACCTCCGCCGACCGTCGATGCTCGCGGAGCGCATCCGGGTGCGCCTCGGCGGCCCCGGCCGAGTTGAGGCGGTTGGTCGTTGAGGGCGATGGGGAGTGACGAAGTGCCTCACCTCGACGGAGGGCTGAGCGGTACAGTGAACCCCGTGACCTCTGCAGACGAATCCCCCCTCTCCGGCGTCGACCTCCGCGCGCTCCCGAAGATCTCGCTCCACGACCACCTCGACGGCGGTGTGCGGCCCGCAACGATCATCGAGCTGGGCGAAGCGAACGGTGTCGACGTCCCCGTGTCGGACCCCGACGGCCTGGCCGACTGGTTCTACACGCAGTGCAACGCCGGCTCGCTCGTCGAGTACCTGAAGACCTTCGACCTCAGCACCGCGGTCATGCAGACCGAGGAGGGGCTCGTCCGCATCGCACGCGAGTTCGTCCAGGACCTCGCCGCGGACGGCGTCATCTACGGCGAGGTGCGCTGGGCTCCCGAGCAGCACCTCACCCGCGGCCTCAGCCTCGACGCGGTCGTCGAGGCCGTCCAGGAGGGCATCGAGCTCGGCATCAAGGACGCGGCCCACTCCGGCTCCGACATCCAGATCGGCCAGCTCGTCACGGCCATGCGGCATGCCGACCGCGCGCTCGAGATCGCTGAGCTCGCCGTGCGCCATCGCGAGCGCGGCGTGGTCGGGTTCGACATCGCCGGCGCCGAGGCGGGCTTCCCCGCCAGCAAGCACCGACTGGCGTTCGACTACCTCGCGGCCGAGCTGTTCCCGGTGACCGTCCACGCGGGGGAGGCCGACGGCATCGAGTCGATCCGGAGCGCCATGCTCGACGGCCGCGCGTTGCGACTCGGCCACGGTGTCCGCATCGCCGAGGACATCTTCATCGAGCGCGACGACGCCGAGTCCCTCTACGCCACGCTCGGTCCCGTCGCCGAGTGGGTCCGCGACCGCAAGATCCCGTTGGAGCTCAGCCCGCAGTCGAACCTGCAGACCGGCGCCATCGCGGCCTGGGGCGAGGAACTCGAGGACCACCCGTTCGACCTGCTCTACCAGCTCGACTTCGCCGTCACGGTCAACGTCGACAACCGCACCATGAGCGACACGAGCCTGACGAAGGAGCTCGCGCTCCTCTCCGAGGCGTTCGACTACGACCTCACCGACCTGGAGACCTTCCAGCTGAACGCCGCCGCCGCGACGTTCCAGCCGCTGGAGATCCGCGAGGCCCTGGCCGACCGCATCTCGGAGGCGTTCGACGAGTTCCTCGACGACGACGACAAGGACTGACGATGCCGGCAGGTGCTGCTCCGGCGACCGCCTGGGCGGCACCTGCGCGGCAGGCTTCCAGCCTCGGAGCGTTACGATGGTTCCGATCCATTCGGGTCGACCGATCCTCTGATTGAAGCGATGCCACTCCCAGAACTGTCCGAAGCCAGCGTCGCGCTCCACGTCGATGCCGGCGACTGGCGCGAGGCGATCCGCGTAGCCGGAGCGCTGCTGTCCGACACCCACGCGGCGGATGCCGCGTACACCCAGCGGATGATCGACGTCGTCGAGGAGTTCGGCGCGTACGTCGTGATCGCGCCGGGCCTGGCGCTCGCGCACGCCCGACCGGGTGCCGACGTCCACGAGGACGCCCTCGTCGTCGCGACGCTCGCTGCTCCGGTCCGGTTCGGCCACCCCCACAACGACCCCGTGTCAGTGGTCCTCGGCCTCGCGGTCACCACCGCCGAGTCGCACGTGGGCTGGGTGGCGGAGATCGCCAACGTCTTCAACGACGAGACCGCCATCCCGCGGCTCGCAGCGGCCACGACGCTCGACGAGGTGCGGGCCGTGTTCGGTGCGTCCCCCCTGAGCATCGGAGACCAGGCATGAAGATCGTCGCCGTCTGCGGTTCGGGGGTCGGCTCCTCCGCGATCCTCAAGCTCAACGCCGAACGCGCGCTCGAACGCCTCGACCTCGAGGCCGACGTCGTCGCCGGCGACATCGAGAGCCTCGGCACGACCGCGGCCGACGCCCAGGTGATCCTGACCTCGCCGGAACTCGTCGAGCGCATCGGCAAGACCTTCGCCGACATCGTCGTCATCGACAACTACTTCGACCTCGCCGAACTCACCGAGAAGCTCGAACGCGCCATCGGCTGACCGGTGCGGCCCGATCTCCGGGCCGCACACCGCCAGGCCGCTCAGCCCGTCGAGGGGCTAGGAGACGAGCGCCGTGAGATCCGTCCGCAGCGCGGCGAGCCGCGCGGTGACCGTCGCCGCCCGCTCGGCGGCGTCGCCGTCGGCGGACTGGACGTCGACGTACACCTTGAGCTTCGGTTCCGTGCCGCTCGGCCGGATCATGACCCGGGTGCCGTCGTCGAGCCAGACGCGCAGGACGTCGCTCGGCGGGAGCGCCTCGAAGCCGTCGGCGAGGTCGTCGATCCGGGTCACCCGGGCTCCCGCGAGCTCCGTCGGCGGGAGTGCCCGCAGCCCGGACATGACCTCGCCGATGCGGCTGAGCTCCGCGTAGCGGATGGAGATCTGGTCGCTGCCGAAGGAACCGAAGGTGTCCGCGAACCGGTCGAGGAGCCCCGCGACGCTCTCGCCCGCCTGCGCCGACGCCGTCGCGAGACCGAGGAACGCCACGGCGGCCGAGATGCCGTCCTTGTCGCGCACGGTCCCGGGGTTCACGAGGTAGCCGAGGGCCTCCTCGAAGCCGAAGACCATGCCCGGCGTCCGGGAGATCCACTTGAACCCGGTGAGCGTCTCCCGGAACTCGAGGCCGTGCGCCTCGGCGACGATGCGCAGGGCGGGGGAGGAGACGATCGAGCACGCGAGCGTGCCCTCGGGTGCCGCGTCGCCGTCGAATGCGGCACTGGCGGCCTGGGCGGCCCGCCAGCCGAGGAGGAGACCGACCTCGTTGCCGGTGAGTCGACGGAACCCCGACGGCGCTGCGTCGTCGGGGATCGCGATCGCCAGGCGGTCGGCATCGGGGTCGTTGGCGATGATGATGTCGGCGCCGACTGCTCGCGCCGTCGCGAAGGACAGGTCGAGTGCGCCCGGCTCCTCCGGGTTCGGGAAGCTGACGGTCCGGAAGGTGGGATCGGGATCGATCTGCTCGGTGACGAGTTCCGGTGCCGGGTAACCGGCCGTCTCGAGGACGCGTCGGGTCGTCTCCCAACCCACGCCGTGCATGGCCGTGTAGACGACGCGCAGCTGGCTGCCCGCCGGGGCGGGAGCGACGGCCGCGGTCTCGGCGACATAGGCGTCGACGACGTCCTCGCCCGCGATCTCGAACCCGTCGCTGCGCAGGAGGTCCTGGACGAGCGCCGTCTCGGCGATGCGCCCGATGTGGGCGGCGATGGCCGCGTCGGCGGGGGAGACGATCTGGGACCCGTGGTGCTCACCGCCCAGGTACACCTTGTAGCCGTTGTCGGCGGGCGGATTGTGACTCGCGGTCACCATGACTCCGGCCGAGGCGTCGAAGAACCGCACGGCGAACGCGAGGACGGGCGTCGGCAGGAGCCGTGGGAGCAGGATGGCGCGGACACCGGCACCGGCCATCAGCTCGGCGGTGTCGCCGGCGAACACGGCGGAGTTCTTCCGGCCGTCGTATCCGATGACGACGCTCGGCGTCACCCCTTCCGGCGCCTGCTCGATCAGGTAGGCGGCGAGCCCGGCCGCGGCCTGCGACACGAGGACCCGGTTCATCCGGTTGGAGCCGGCCTCGATGCGACCGCGGAGCCCGGCAGTGCCGAATTGCAGTCGGGTGTCGAAGCGGTCGTGCAGCTCGGCGACGGCCACGTCGTCGGACACCCGGGCGCGTTCGACGAGGCCTGCCAGTTCGGCCCGGGTCTCGTCGTCGGGATCCTGGGCGAGCCAGGCCTCGGCGGTCGCGAGCAGGCTCGTCGCCTCGCTCACAGGGCCGCGACGATCTGCGCGAGGAGCTTGCTGATCACCGGCTCGGCCGCCTGGCCGGCTTCGATGACCTCGGCGTGGCTGAGCGGCGTCTGCTGGATGCCGGCGGCGAGGTTCGTGATGAGCGACATCCCGAGGACCTCCATACCGGCCTGACGTGCGGCGATCGCCTCGAGCGCGGTCGACATGCCGACGATGTGGCCGCCGATCGCCTTCGCCATCTGGACTTCGGCCGGGGTCTCGTAGTGCGGTCCGCGGAACTGCGTGTAGACGCCTTCGTCGAGCTCCGGAGCGACGCTGTGCGCGATGTCCCGCAGCCGCTTGGCGTAGAGGTCGGTGAGGTCGATGAACGTCGCGCCCTCGAGCGGCGAGTCGGCCGTGAGGTTGATGTGGTCGCTGATCAGCACGGGCGTGCCGGGCGTCCAGTGGTCCTTGATGCCGCCTGCGCCGTTTGTCAGCACCATGATGCCCGCGCCGGCCGCAGCGGCCGTCCGCACGCTGTGCACGACACGCCGGACACCATGGTTCTCGTAGTAGTGCGTCCTGGCGCCGATGACGAGCGCACGCTTCCCGCTCGGGAGCAGGACCGAGCGCAGGGTGCCCACGTGGCCCTCGAGCGCCGGCTTCGAGAAGCCGACGATCTCGGAGGCCGGGATCGTCGCCGTCGTCTCGCCGATCAGGTCGGCCGCCTTGCCCCAGCCACTGCCGAGGGTGAGTGCGATGTCGTGGCGTTCCACGCCGGTCTTCTCAGCGATCTGGCCGGCGGCTTCGCGGGCGATCTCGAAGGGATCGACATCGGACAGATCGAGTGGGTTCGCAGAGGTTTCGGACATCCTCTCACTCTAGACAGGGGCGGGGCCGCCGCCCAACCGTGCCGACCCCGCTCATCCGCGCACGATGCCCACCGCCGCAGGCCCGAACGGGTTTGGTCCCGCCCCTGGTGGCGCGCGAGAATGGACGCATGGCCTACGAGTTCGAACGCAAGCAGCGAGTGGCGATCATCGGAGGCGGACCCGGCGGGTACGAGGCTGCCCTCGCCGGGGCACAGCTCGGGGCCGACGTCACGCTTGTGGAGCGCACGGGCGTCGGCGGCGCGGCGGTCATCACCGACGTCGTCCCGTCCAAGAGCCTCATCGCCACGGCCGACGCGGTCGGGGCCATCGGCGAGGCGGCCGACCTCGGTGTGCAGTTCTTCGTCCGCTCGGAGACCACCGGGAAGCCCAGCCGTCCCGAGGTCGCCGTGAACCTGGCCGCCGTCAACAAACGGCTGCTCGGATTGGCCCGCCAGCAGTCCGAGGACATGCGGGCGAGTCTCATCCGTGCCGGTGTCCGCATCGTCAACGGTCAGGGGCGGCTCGACGGACCGAACGAGGTCATCGTCTCGACCGACCTGTCCGGCGGCACCGACTTCGACCGCATCGAGGCTGACACCGTCGTCGTCTCCGTCGGCGCGAGCCCGCGCCAGTTGCCCTCCGCCCTGCCGGACGGCGAGCGCATCCTCACCTGGACGCAGCTCTACAACCTCACCTCCGTCCCCGAGCACCTCATCGTCGTCGGCTCGGGCGTCACGGGCGCCGAGTTCGCCTCCGCCTACACGGCGCTCGGCTCGAAGGTCACGCTCATCTCGAGCCGCGACCAGGTGTTGCCCGGTGAGGACGCCGATGCGGCAGCGGTCATCGAGAACGTCTTCAAGCGCAACGGCATGACGGTCCTGTCGAAGTCGCGGGCCGACTCCGTCACACGGACCGAGACCGGCGTCGTCGCCACGCTCTCCGACGGGCGCACGGTCGAGGGTTCGCACTGCCTCATGGCGGTCGGTTCGGTGCCCAACACCGCCGGGATCGGTCTCGAGGAGGCCGGCGTGCAGCTGACCGATTCCGGGCACATCCGTGTGAACCGGGTGGCCCGCACGAGCGTCCCCAACATCTACGCCGCCGGTGACTGCACGACCTTCCTGCCGCTCGCGTCCGTCGCGTCGATGCAGGGTCGCACCTCGATGCTGCACGCGATGGGCGACGCGGTGAACCCGACCGAGATCCGCAACGTCGCCGCGAACATCTTCACGCAGCCCGAGATCGCGACTGTCGGCTGGACCCAGAAGCAGATCGAGGACGGCATCGCCCAGGGCGAGATCTACAAGCTGCCCCTCGCCCAGAACCCGCGCGCGAAGATGATGGGCATCAAGGACGGTTTCGTCAAGCTGTTCGCGCGGACCGGCAGCGGGACGGTCATCGGCGGGGTCATCGTCGCCCCGAAGGCCAGCGAGCTCATCTTCCCGCTCGCCCTCGCGGTCGAGCAACGGCTGAACGTCGACCAGGTGGCACGTGCCTTCACGGTCTACCCGTCACTCACCGGGTCGATCACCGATGCTGCGCGCGCCATGCACATCGTCGAATAGGCGTCGTCCTCGTCGAACCGGCGCTGAGACGCCGGAGTTCACCGATCGCGGTTCGCGAGCACGATGCGTGCGACGGCGACCCGCGAGCGCACGCCCCAGGCCTGGAAGACGGCGCTCAGATGCTTCTCCACGGTCTTGCGGGAGATGCCGAGGGCCGTCGCGATCTCGTCGTTCGACAGGCCGTCCGCGACGAGTTCGGTGAGGTCCCGCTGTCGGGGCGTCAGCGGCGCGGTCGGGACGGGGACGGCGGTCAACGGCAGCGTGGCCGGGAGCCGTGAGGGGAGCTGGCGGCGGGACACGATCCCGAACGCGGCGAGCACTCGGGTGACGTGCGCGTCGACCGTGCGCGAGGAGAGCTGGAGGACGGACGCGATCTCCGCCGTCGAGTTGCCCTCCGCGGAGAGCAGGGCGACCTCGCGTTCGCGGGGCGACAGTCCGTCCCAACCGGAACCGGCGACCGGCGCGAGACGTCGGCCGATCGCCTTCAGCTCCCGGGCGGCGGAGCGGGTCGCGGCGGTGTGCCCGCCGAGGACCGCCTGCTCGGCGAGCGCGGCCAGCTCACGGACGGCCCGCGTCCGGTCGGACATGGCGATGAGGGCACGCGTCGCGAGGATCTCGCCGATCCCGGCTTCCAGCATGCGTCCGTCGACCAACGCGCGGGTGGTCGCCGTGCGCGCGAGCGCCAGCGCCTCGGCGGGTCGCCCACGGAGGAGTTCGAGCTTGCACTGCATCCGGAGGATGGCCGGCCCGGGGACCCTGCGGTCGACGTCGGCGGCGATGAAGCCGATGAGGCGTTCCGATTCGACGATGTCGCGGTCGAGGAAGGCGCTCGAGACGAGCAGCTCGATCGCGAGGGCGCGGTCCTGGACGGACAGGCCGCTGAAGTCGTTCCCCGAGGCGCTCCGCGCGAGGGCTGCGGCTCCGTGGTCGTCCGCGAGGGCGGCGAGACCGTAGCCGACGAGGAGGTAACACGTCGTCTGGAAGGCGCCCGTGGGCTCGGGGATGGCCTGACGGACGCGGCGTGCGAGCGTCCTGGTCGCCCCCTGCTCGGCACGGTTCCCTGCGACGAGGCACTGCACGGCCTCCGCGTACAGTGCGGTCGGTCCGCTCCCGGCCCGCTCGAACATCGCGAGCGCGGCGGCCTCTGCGTCGGCGACGCGTCCCTCGTTGAGCAGGAGGCGGGCGAGGACCCCGTCGACGAGCGTCCGGTACAAGCGGCCCGGGGTGGCGGCGATGTCGTCGGCGAACGCGTCGGCGAAGCGCCGGGCGGCGTGGATCAGGACGTTGACGACGGCACCCTCGACCAGCAGATACCCGACGAGCCAGGCCAGGGTCGGTTCGAGGTCCCCGCCGTCGTCGACGAGGGCGTCCGCCTCCGCGAAGCACCCCTCCAGCTCCGAGCCGGACGAGCGGTCCGACCCGAGGGCGAGTCCGGCGGCCCCGAGCACGAGCAGGCGCGTCGTCCGGTCGGAGTGCGTCGAGGCGGCGAGTGCATCCACCGCGTCCCGGCGACAACCCGCGAAGTCGGCGGTGGTGAACCTGGCGTACGACAGGAGGGCGAGGACGCGGGGATCGGACGCCGCGTGCGGCTCTGCCTCGAGCAGCGCGATCGCACCGGCGGCGTCGAAGTCCGCCACACGATCCAACGCATCTTCGAGGAGGTCGGCTGCTGACACCTGCTCAGCGTATCGTCGCCGGGTCCGATGCGACGCCCGAAGGCGCCGGTCGGGTCAGCTGATGGTGAGGAGCTGGTGACCCGAGGAGACCGTGGCACCGACCGTCGCGTCGATCGCGCCGACCGTGCCGTCCTTGTGCGCCGTGATGGGCTGTTCCATCTTCATCGCCTCGAGGACGACGACGAGGTCGCCCTTGACGACGACATCGCCCTCGGCGACCGCGAGCTTCACGATGGTCGCCTGCATGGGCGCCGAGACGGAATCTCCCGTCGCACCAGAGACCACCGCTGCACCACCGCGGCGGTGCGGAGCGGGAGCGGCGACCGGTGCACCGACGTTCAGCCCCAGCTGTCCGCCCGGAAGGCTGACCTCGAGCCGCTTGCCGCCGACCTCGACGACCACCGTCGAGCGGGCAGCGGGTGCCTGCTGCGCATCGATGGATCCGTCCCAGGGCTCGATGTCGTTGACGAACTCCGTCTCGATCCATCGGGTGTAGACACCGAAGGTGCCGTCCTCCGCGGTGAACGCGGGGTCGCGGACGATCTTGCGGTGGAAGGGGATGACGGTGGGGAGGCCGGCGACCTCGAACTCGTCGAGCGCGCGACGGCTGCGCTCAAGCGCCTCCTCGCGGGTTCGTCCCGTGACGATGATCTTGCCGAGGAGCGAGTCGAACGCCCCCGAGATCGTGTCGCCGGCCGTGACGCCGGAGTCGAGGCGGACACCGGGGCCGCCGAAGGTCTTGAAGACGTGGATCGGGCCCGGCTGCGGGAGGAAGCCGCGTCCCGGGTCCTCGCCGTTGATGCGGAACTCGAAGGAGTGGCCGCTCGGCTGCGGGTCGTCGTAGTCGAGGACGCCGCCCTCGGCGAGACGGAACTGCTCGCGGACGAGGTCGATGCCGGTGATCTCCTCGGAGACCGGGTGCTCGACCTGCAGGCGGGTGTTGACCTCGAGGAAGGAGACGGTGCCGTCCTTGCCGATGAGGAACTCGCAGGTGCCGGCACCGAGGTAACCGACCTCCTTGAGGATCGCCTTCGACGCGCGGTAGAGCTCCGTCACCTGGTCGTCGGTGAGGAAGGGTGCCGGTGCCTCTTCGACGAGCTTCTGGTGGCGACGCTGCAGCGAGCAGTCGCGGGTGGAGACGACGACCACGTTGCCGTGCGCGTCGGCCAGGCACTGTGTCTCGACATGGCGCGGCTGGTCGAGGTACTTCTCGACGAAGCATTCGCCCCGGCCGAAGGCTGCGATGGCCTCGCGGGTGGCGGACTCGAAGAGCTCGGCGACCTCCTCGCGCTCACGGGCGACCTTGAGGCCGCGACCGCCGCCGCCGAAGGCCGCCTTGATCGCGACGGGCAGGCCATGGATGTCGACGAAGTCGAGCACCTCCTCGGCACCCGAGACGGGGTTGAGCGTGCCGGGGGCGAGCGGAGCGCCCACCTTCTCGGCCACGTGGCGGGCGGAGACCTTGTCGCCGAGCCGCTCGATGGCCTCGGGCGACGGGCCGATCCAGATCAGCCCTGCGGCCATGACGGCGCGCGCGAAGTCAGCGTTCTCGGCGAGGAAGCCGTAGCCCGGGTGGACGGCGTCGGCGCCGGACCGTCGGGCGATGGACAGGAGCTTGTCGATGACGAGGTACGTCTCCGCGCTCGTCGTCCCATCGAGGGCGTAGGCCTCGTCGGCGAGACGGGCGTGCATGGCGTCGCGATCCTGGTCGGCGTAGACGGCGACGGAGGCGATCCCGCTGTCCTTCGCGGCTCGGATGACGCGGACGGCGATCTCGCCACGGTTGGCGATGAGGACCTTGGTTATACGTGGCACAGTCCACGAGCCTACCGGGAGGCCCGGGTGAGCCTTTGGCTCACACGCACAAAAAAGTCGCAGGAACGACGTGTCGCCTCTACAAGGGCTGAGGTGTCAGAGGGCGCCGCGCCGGTTGCGGAGCTCGTGCCAGTCGTGTCCCAGCGTGCGGACGAGACGCCGCAGGGTCGGGAGTGAGAGGCCGACGACGGTCGACGGATCGCCCTCGACGCGGGTGATGAAGGCGGCACCCAGACTGTCGATCGTGAACGCCCCCGCCACCGCCAGGGGCTCGCCCGATGCGATGTAGGCGTCGATCTCGGCGTCGTCGAGGTCGTCGGCGAAGGACACCTCGGCGCTCGCGACCGCACCGATCCCGACCGGCGAGGCACCGGTGCAGTCGATGAGCCAGTGACCGGAGTACAGGGTCCCCGTCCGGCCGCGCTGGGCGTGCCAGCGTTCGCGGGCGCGCTCGGGGGTGTGGGGCTTGCCGTGGACGACGCCGTCGAGGACGAACACCGAGTCGCCGCCGAGGATGAGGTCGGCCGCGTCGCCACGTTCGCGCACGACGGCCAGAGCGGCCTCCGCCTTCGCGCGGGCGAGGAGGGCCACGACCTCGTCCGGGGCGAGGGGGGCACCCGCGGCGCGGGTCGCATCGTCGACGGCCTGTTCCTCGTCGACCGACGACGGGACGACGATCGGCTCGATGCCACTCGACCGCAGCAGGGCGAGTCTGGCCGGTGACGTGGAGGCGAGCGTGAGGCGCATGACGGTTCCTTCTGCAGTGGACGGTGGACTCCCCACAGCCGCCCGTGTGACATGCTCGACGCATGAGCACGACGACTGCACGCACCGTGGAACTGGACATCACCAACGTAGCCCACGGGGGTGTCTTCGTCGCCCGGCACGAGGGCCGGGTGGTCTTCGTCCCCGACACGCTCCCCGGTGAGCGCGTGCGGGCACGCATCGTCGACGAGAACGAGAAGCGCTTCTGGCGGGCGGAGACCCTGGAAGTCCTCACGCCGTCCGAGCACCGCCGTCCGCACGTCTGGGCTGAGGCCTCCGTCGACCGCGAGCCGAGCGAGCGGGCCGGGGGAGCGGAGTTCGGACACATCGAGCTCGCCCACCAGCGCGCGCTGAAGCACCAGGTCCTCGCGGAAGGGCTCGAGCGGTTCGCCGGAGTCGCTCCCGAGTTCACGGTCGCCGCGGTCGACGGCGAGACGCCCGACGGCACCCGGTGGCGGACGCGGGTCTCCCTGCACGTCGACCAGCACGGCAACATCGGTCCCTACGCCTCGAGATCCCACCACGTCGTCCCCGTCGACGACCTGCCGCTCGCGATCGAAGCAGTGGCCGAAGCGGCCAAGCTCGAGGAGCTGCCGCACGGCACCACCTCCATCGACATCGTCGCCTCGTCGACCGGGACGGTCCGCGTCCTGACGCGTGCGGACGAGGCCGGAGGCGGCGACCGCCGACGCGGTGGCGGGCGCGGTCGACGCGGGGGACCGAAACCGGTCCGTCCCGCGGCTGACCCGATCCGCGAGCTCGTCGGCGAGCGCGAGTTCATCGTCGACGCGAACGGATTCTGGCAGGTCCACCGTCAGGCTGCGACGACCCTCCAGCAGGCCGTGTCCGCGGCCATCGACGACGCGCGCTTCGATCCGCGCGCCGCGAACCTCGACCTCTACGGCGGCGTCGGCCTCCTGGCCGCGGGCGTGGGCGACCGCTTCGGCTCCACCACCCGCATCACGACCGTGGAGAGTGACGAACGCGCCACCGAGTACGCGGGCGAGAACCTGTCCGAGTGGGTTGGCGCACAGGCCGTCACCGCGAAGGTCGACGCCTTCCTGCGGTCGGAGATCGCGACGGGCAGTCGGATCGAGCGGTCCCGGTACGCCACCGCGACCGTCGTGCTCGACCCGCCCCGCTCGGGCGCCGGCGCGGAGATCGTCGCCATGCTCGGCGAGCTCCGGCCCGCCTCGATCGTCTACGTCGCCTGCGACCCCATCGCGCTGTCCCGCGACGTCGCCCTCCTGGCCGAGCAGGGCTACGAGCTCGACCACCTCGCGGCCTACGACCTCTTCCCCAACACGCACCACCTCGAGGCCGTCGCGGGCTTCTCGCGAACGGCTTGAGCGGGCCCGTGCCGACGGAGGCGACTCGCGATCAGGCCGTCGCGCCCGGCGGGTCCGTCACTCGCTACGATGGTGCCGTGGTGACCGTCGCAATCATTGATGATCACGAGTCCGTCAGGCTCGGGATCGAAGCGGTGTGCGCGCACGCCGGGTATCAGGTCGTGGCGAGTGCCCCGACCGCCGTCGAGTGCATCGCCGCGTTGAACGGCGTGGTGCCGGACGTGGTCGTGCTCGACCTCTCGCTCTCCGACGGCAGCACGCCGACCTCGAACATCCACGCGGTGCAGGCGGTGGGGGCGCACGTCCTCATCCACTCCATCGCCGATCGGGTCGCACTGGTGCGCGAGGCGCTGGCCGCCGGAGCGTCCGGGGTCATCCCCAAGTCGTCGCCGACGGACACGGTCATCGCCGCCATCGGCACGGTGGCCCGTGGCGAGGCGCTGAACAACATCGAGTGGGCGAGCGCGATCGACGCCGACAGCGACTTCGCGCGCGCACAGCTGGGCCGTCGCGAGCGCGACGTCCTGCACCTCTACGCGTCCGGCCTGCCGCTGAAGACCGTCGCCATGCAGCTCGGCATCGCCTACTCCACGGCCCGAGAGCACATCGACCGCATCCGGGTGAAGTACGTCGAGGTGGGGCGCCCGGCACCGACGAAGGTCGACCTGCTCCGCCGAGCGGTCGAGGACGGGATCCTCCCCGGCCTCGATCAAGGCGGGACGGATGTCTCCTAGCTTCCGGGCACCGACCAGGCATCCCGCGATCCCCGCGACCACGAGAGATGCCCAGGTTCAGCGCCGGATGCTGAACACCGCGAACTTCGAACGCCTCCTCGGCCGTTCGGTCGCGATCATCGGACTCGTCTTCGGACTGCAGACCGCGTTCACCACGCTCGGGCAGGGTGTCCAGATCACCGGCTGGTTCGGCGTGCTCTACGTCTCCCTCGTCTTCGGGACGATGTTCGGCGCCATCATCTGCTGCTTCTTCCTGTGGCACCACCGCATCGCCTCCGGCGTCTTCGCCGTCGTGTTCTTGGTGGCCCTCCTCATCTGGCCCGCGGTGAACGCGCAGGCGTCGGCGGACATCAACCAGGAACCGTGGATCTGGTACCTCTGCACGATCGCCGTCGCGTTCGCCTGCATCCCGCTGCAGTTGCGGGGTGCCATCGTGTACCTCGTGGTGACCTCGGTCATGTACGGCGTCAACCGCGTCATCGACGCCGACTTCGCGCCGGCGTCCTTCGAGATCGGTGCGCTCGACGCTTCGTACGCGACGATCATCGGTGGGCTCATCGTCGTCCTCGTCGGGCTGTTCCGTGTGCTGGCCGGTCGGGTCGACATCGCGAGGGCGGCCGCCCTCGCCACTTACGACGCGGCCGTCAAGCAGCACGCCACGGAGGTGGAGCGCGTCGAGGTCGATTCGATCGTCCACGACAGCGTCCTCGCCTCCCTGCTCGCCGCGGATCGGGCGCTGACCCCGAAGTCGGAGGCGCTCGCCGTCATGATGGCGCGGGTCGCGATCGAACAGCTCGAGGGTGTCGGAGCGCCGATGACGAACGAGGACGAGGTCACCGGTCTCGCCGAACTCATCGAACGGCTGCGTGCGGCCGCGTCGATGCTCGGTGAACCGTTCTCCGTCACGGTCGAGGGGGCCTCCGGCCGGGTCCTGCCCGTCACGGTCGCGAACGCGGTCTACTGGGCGACGGTGCAGGCGATGGTCAACAGCGTCGAGCACGCGGGTTCGGGAGTTGCGCGGAGCCTGTCCATCGAGGGCACGGTCTCCGGCGGCGTCTGCGTCATCGTCGGCGACGACGGCGTCGGGTTCTGCCCCGAGCAGGTCGCCGAGGAGCGGCTCGGGCTGAAGGTCTCGATCGTCGAGCGCGTCGCCGCGGTCGGCGGACGCTCGACGGTGATCTCCCGTCCGGGTGAGGGTGCCGTGATCCGCATCGAGTGGTCACCGGAGCACGGCTCGTGACCCCGGCACCGCGGTACGCCCTCGTCATCCTCGCCGCCCTGTTCTCGGCGTACCACCTGCTCCGTGCGGCGCTGACGCTCGAGACACCCCGCGACGTCGTCCCGGTCCTCATCGCGATGCTCGTCTACGCCGTCGCGAGCGTTCTGAGTCTCTGGCCGATGGGCACGACGCGCATGCCGTCGTGGCTCGCGAGCATCAACCTCGCGACCGCGATCATCGTCCCGTTGCTCGTGACCAGCCAGCTCGACCCCACGCGGAACAACGGGTACGCCACCTGGCACGTCGCGTCGATCGGGACACTGATGACGATCACCGTGGTCCGGCAGCGGGAGGCGGTCGCCTACATCGGGATCGTCTTCCTCACGGTCCAGTCGCTCCTCTGGGCGGGTCCGGGACTGGCGCTCGGGATGGGTGTCACAGGCAGCCTCATCTGGGTCGTCCTCGCGAGTGTGCTCACCCGATCGATCGCTGGGGCGCAGCACGACGCCGAGCGCCTCACGCAGGCGGAGCATGCGACTTCGGACTGGCAGGCGGCGCAGTACGCGCACGTGCACGAGCGGCGACGACGCCTCAGTCAGACGGGCCGCCTGGCGACCCCGATGCTCCGCACGATCATCGCCAACGGCGGCAGGCTGTCGGTGGTCGATCGTACGGAGTGCCGGACGCTGGAGGCCAGTCTCCGCGACGAGATCCGCGGGCGACACCTCCTGAGCGACCCGGTCCGGGCCGAAGTGCTCGCGGCCCGGCGGCGCGGCGCGATCGTGAACATGCTGGACGAAGGCGGCCTCGAGGAGCTGGACGCCGGCGTCCTCGACGCGATCCACGAGCAGATCGCCGAAGCGCTCGCCGCCTCGCACGCCACGCGCCTCATCGTGCGGAGCGTCCCGGACGACGAGCGCGTCGCGGTGACCGTGGTCGGCCTGCGTGCGGTGCACCGCGATCCGGGTGTCGCTGCGGGGCCGGACGACGACGACGAGGAACTCGATGTCTGGCTCGAGATCCCGCGCGACGGCTCCCGTGCCGGCGTGGGTGCGGTCGGCGTGTCCGACGAGGACTGAACCGCTCCGACGGTGCAACACCCTTCGACAGGCTCAATGCGGCGTTGCTCAGGGACCGGAGCTACTCCGGGTGGACCGCCGCCGTCCACAGAACCGGCGCGACCTG
Source organism: Plantibacter sp. CFBP 13570 (assembly GCF_014841395.1). Classification (NCBI taxonomy): domain Bacteria; kingdom Bacillati; phylum Actinomycetota; class Actinomycetes; order Micrococcales; family Microbacteriaceae; genus Plantibacter; species Plantibacter sp. CFBP 13570. The sequence continues at coordinate 25,457 of NZ_JACYTW010000003.1, forward strand.
AGTGCCCTTCGACAGGCTCAGGGACCGAATCGTTCCCGGTGAACCTCTCCCGGTCACTGAGCCTGTCGAAGTGCCCACGAGAACCCCCTTCGACACGTCGACGGGCGCAGCGCAGGGACCGAAGCGTTCCGGGCACACCTCTCCCGGTCACTGAGCCTGTCGAAGTGCCCACGGAGAACCCTTCGACAGGCTCAGGGACCGGCGGAGGTCAGAACGGTGCGGGATCGGGTTCTGTCCGGTGGCGTTTCCCATCAGGTGTCGTCCACTCGAGTACTCCGCCGGGCTGGTGGTCGAGGTTCCATCCGGGCAGATGCTTCATCAGGTGATGATGTCGGCACAGGCAGGCAAGGTTCCCCACATCCGTGGTCCCACCGTCTTCCCACGCGACCGAATGGTCGAGATCACAGGCCCGGGCTCGTCTGCCGCAGCCCGGTGCCCGACAGGTGCCGTCTCGCAGGCGGACCGCGCGTTGCAGGTCAGCCGGAACCCGGTACTGATTGCGGCCGACGGAAAGGACCGCGCCGGTTTCCGGTTGGACGAGGATCCGGGTGAAGCTTGGTGCGTTCACGGCGATACGTGCGGCGGTCTCGGGGTCGATCGGGCCGTATCCGTCGAGGGTGGCCGGGGCGTCGGAGACGCCGGCCATGCCCAGTGCCGGCACGGTGATCTGCACGGTGGGCTTGATGTGCTCCTGGACCTCGATCGGGTGCGGGAGCACCGGGCTCGACGTGACGTCGTCGGGCGTGACACCGGTGAGGGCGAGGGCCGCGAGGGCGTCCGCCTGGAGCTGGGCGCAGGTGCGGGTGTCACCTGCTGAGCGGGACTCGGCGGCGGCCGCCTCGACGCGCTCGATGAGCCCCTGGGCGATCGGCGCCGTGGTGAACAGGTGCACCCACGCCATGCCGTCGGCGGCCGGTTCGAACTCGACCCGGCGGTCGGCCTCGGAGCGGACCGCTCGGGCGGTGATGGACTCGGGGTGGAGTCGCTCGCGCAGGATGCGGGCGCGCCTGCGGAGGTTCGCGTTGGTCGTCTCCTCCGCGACCTGTAGTACCTCAGCGAGGAACGCCGCCCGCCCCGCGGTCGGCACGTCACTGAGTTGGTCGATGATCGTCTGCGCGTGCCGCGCTGAGATGCGGCCCGCCTCGAGCGACTCGAGCACGGCCGGAGCATCATTCACAAGGCGCTCGGCGTCGTTCGTCGCCCGCTGCACGGTCCGCTCGGGCGTGCGGGTCGCCATCGCGAGCGCCGTACAGGTCGACCGGCGGGAGAGCGCCTGCCGTTCCGCGGGCGGGAAGATCGCCGGAACCGTGGCGTCGGCGAAGGCGTCGGCATAGGCGGCGGAACGGGCGAGGAGGCGCGCCTTCCGTGCGTCGAGGACGGCCTGCTGCCGGTGGATCTCAGTCCACTCGTCCGACAACTCCGCCAGCTGCGCGGCGTAGTCGTCGCCGACGCGGATCGCGGTGCGGGTGGTCTCGGTCATGGAACAAGTCCATCATGGACGACTGACATTCCAGACGCCGAGTTGTGCCGGTTGGGGAAGTTGCTCGTGCGCCCTTCGACAAGCTCAGGGACCGGAGAAGGTTGCTCAGGGACCGGAAGAGGATCACCGGAGCGGGAGGTTCCTCATGTGCCCTTCGACAGGCTCAGGGACCGGCGGGGGTCGCTCAGGGAACGGTGGGGCGTCGCCGGTTGTGGATGCTTCTTCGTGGGCCCTTCGACAGGCTCAGGGACCGGAGGAGGTTACTCAGGGACCGGAGGGGGTTGCTCAGGGACCGGGGGAGATCGCCGGAGCGGGAGGTTCCTCGTGGTGCCCTTCGACAAGCTCAGGGACCGGAACGCGTCCGAGTGGACTTCTCCCGGTCGCTGAGCCTGTCGGCGTGCCTGGTCCCGGACGAACGAAAGGAGGGCCAGCACCCGATGCTGGCCCTCCGTGACGTTCGTGGGTCAGAGCGGTAACCCGAATACCGCTCTGACCCGCCCCCGAACTCCTGCCCGCTTACCCTAGATGGAGCAGGAGCTGGTGAAGTGGTCTCGATGAGACGCAACTTTCGAGAATGATGATCCTCCATCAGGGGTACCCCCGACAGTCGGCACTATGGAGGACACGAATGGGGGACAGCACCGCGCGCCGCGAGGGGCAACCGGCGTGAGTCCTCCCTCGAGACGGCTCAGCCCGTGAACGCGCGCCAGTGTCCTGGGCCCACGGTGATCCCTGTGCGGAGGTTCCGCCTCGTCCGCTCCCACGTCGACGGGACGCGGGGTGCCGGGGCGGTGTCGGCGTCACGCAGCGCCTGTTCGGCGATCGCGACGCTCAGCACCGCGGTGAGCGCCGCGAGTTCCTCGTCGGTCGGGGTACCGCGCTCGATCCGGAGATCGATCGACGACGGCTCGGTCGTGTTCGGCTCGGCGCCGGTGCTCACAGCGGGATGTTCCCGTGCTTCTTGGCGGGCAGGCTCGCACGCTTCGTCCGGAGCGCGCGGAGCGCCTTGATGACCGAGACCCGCGTGGCCGCCGGTTCGATGACGCCGTCCAGCTCGCCGCGCTCGGCGGCGAGGAACGGGCTCGCGACGTTGTAGGTGTACTCGTTCGCGAGGCGCGTGCGCACGGCGGCGACGTCCTCGCCGGCTTCCTCGGCCCGCTTGATCTCGCCGCGGTACAGGATGTTGACGGCACCCTGCCCGCCCATGACCGCGATCTCGGCCGTGGGCCAGGCGAGGTTGATGTCGGCCCCGAGCTGCTTCGAGCCCATGACGATGTAGGCGCCGCCGTAGGCCTTGCGCAGGATGACGGTGACCAGGGGCACCGTGGCCTCGGCGTAGGCGTAGAGGAGCTTCGCGCCGCGGCGGATGACGCCGGTCCACTCCTGGTCGGTGCCGGGCAGGTAGCCGGGGACGTCGACCAGGGTGAGGATCGGGATGCTGAACGCGTCGCAGAACCGGACGAACCGACTCGCTTTCTCGCCCGCTTCGATGTTCAGCGTCCCGGCCATCTGGGAGGGCTGGTTGGCGATGACACCGACCGACCGTCCCTCGACGCGCGCGAAACCGATGACGATGTTCGGCGCGAAGAGCGGCTGGACCTCGAGGAAGTCGGCGTCGTCGACGACATGCTCGATGACGGTCTTCACGTCGTAGGGCTGGTTCGGCGAGTCGGGGATGAGGGTGTTGAGTCGGCGGTCCTCGTCCGTCGTCTCCAGCTCCACCTCGACGTCGAAGACCGTGGCCTCGGACAGGTTGTTGTCGGGCAGGAAGCCGACAAGGGTGCGGGCGTAGTCGAGGGCGTCCGGCTCGTCGCTCGCGAGGTAGTGCGCGACGCCCGAGCGGGTGTTGTGCGTGTACCCGCCGCCGAGCTCCTCCATGCCGACGTCCTCGCCCGTGACGGTCTTGATGACGTCGGGGCCCGTGACGAACATCTGGCTGGTCTTGTCGACCATGATGACGAAGTCGGTGAGTGCGGGGGAGTAGACGGCGCCGCCGGCCGCCGGACCCATGATGATGGAGATCTGCGGGATGACCCCGGAGGCCTGCGTGTTGCGTCGGAAGATCTCGCCGTACTTACCCAGCGCGACGACGCCCTCCTGGATGCGCGCGCCGCCGGAGTCGAGCATGCCGATGATCGGGACGCCCGTCTTCAACGCGAGGTCCATGATCTTGATGATCTTGTCGCCGGCGACCTCGCCGAGCGAACCGCCGAAGATGGTGAAGTCCTGCGAGTACACGGCGACCTGGCGGCCGTGGATGGTGCCGGTGCCGGTGACGACGGCATCGCCGTACGGCCGAGAGCGGTCCATGCCGAAGGCGGTCGTGCGGTGCCGCACGAACTCGTCGAGTTCGACGAAGCTGCCGTGGTCGAGCAGCTGCGCGATGCGCTCCCGCGCGGTGAGCTTGCCCTTCTTGTGCTGCTTCTCGATGGCGGCTTCGCCGCTCGCCGTCACGGCCTCGTGATAGCGGTTCTTGAGGTCGGCGAGCTTCCCGGCCGTCGTGTAGAGGTCAGGGCCGGAGGTGGTTTCGTCGGTCACGCTTTCACCTTACCCGGTGGTCCCCCGGCCGACCCGTTGACGATCGGGTACAAGTGGCGCGCCGATCCGTTGTCGGCATCGTCCAAGCGTGCCGGTGGGCGACGCGGGCGCCGACGACCGGCCTCAGTAGGGTTGTGCCATGGATCTGCCCCTCACCGCCGCCCTCGTGCCACGCCTCGAGATCCTCGCCCACGCCGGCTCCACCAACGACGAACTCGCCCGACGCGTGCGCGAGGACGGCGGCGACGCGTGGCCCGACCGCTCGGTGGTCCTCACCGACGACCAGCGCGGGGGACGCGGTCGCCTCGGTCGCGTGTGGACGGTGCCACCCGGCACATCACTCGCCGTGTCGGTCCTGCTCCGGCCGGTCACTCCGTCGGGTGGTCCGCTCCCGCTGCAGGCCTACGGCTGGCTCCCACTCCTCGCGGGCGCGGCGCTCGCGGAGTCGCTCCGGGAGCTCGGGGTGGCCGCCGACGTGAAGTGGCCGAACGACGTGCTCATCGGCGGTCGCAAGGTGTCCGGCATCCTCGCCGAGCTGCTGCCGAGCGGGGACGCGGTGATCCTCGGGACCGGTGTCAACCTCCGCCAGCGTGCCGAGGAACTGCCGACCGACCGGTCAACCTCGCTCGCGCTCGCCGGCCTCGCCGATCCGGACCCGGACACCGTCCTCGTCGGTTACCTGCGCGCCTTCGGCACCCTGTACGACGCCTACCTGGCGGCGTCCGGTGACGCCGAGGCCAGCGGGCTCCGAGCGGTGGTCACGGAGCGATGCATGACGTTGGACAGCTCGGTGCGGGTGGAACTCCCCGGCGGCGACGTTCTGACCGGCACGGCCGAGCGGATCGACGTGGACGGGCGGCTCGTCGTCCGGCCGACCGACGGTGGTGCGCCGGTCGCGGTGGCGGCCGGAGACGTCACGCACGTGCGCTGAGCGTCCCCGCCCGTTCGGTGAGGGACCGGCGTGCGAGCACCGTCGCGCCGGAGACGGCTGCCGGCATGACCAGGACGGACAGGACCGGCACGAGGAAGAGGACCGCGACCGTCATCCCGAAGCCCAGGGTGCGGGCGCGTCGCCTGGCGAGGGTCCGGCGGCGGTCGCGCAACGACAACCCCCTCGCGTCGAACGCGTAGCCCGTCAGTTCGAGGGCGAGGAACCAACCGCTCACAGCGAGCCCGAGCACCGGGACCACCGTCTGGCCGATCACCGGGACGAAGCCGAGGAGGAAGAGGACGGCCGCCGTCGGGATGGTGAGCAGGAGCAGGCCGAGTGCCCGGGTGACACCGGTGAGGAGGCCGCGCCACGCGGACTCACCCGACTCCGGAGGAGCGTCGCCGAGGGTGCGTTCGACGTCGGCCCAGATCCGCTCGTAGAAGGGGTCGCCGACGAGGAGCGTCGCTGCGGCGTAGGCGTACAGCATCACCACGACGGCCACGGCCACCAACGCGACCGCGGCGGCCACCCTGATGGACGAGCGGTACGGCTCGTCCCAGGTGTCGGCGAACGGTGTCGCCCAGTCGACGATCGTGGCGGCGTTGACGCCGAGGACGACGAGCAACGCGATGAACACGACGCCCACGATCGCGGCGGGGATCATGCCGAGCAGCATGCGCTTCGGCGAGGTACCCCAGAGGCGGAACCCGCCGAAGAGGATGCCGATCCCCTCGAGGAACGACCCGACCACGCCGGGGTGCTGCGCCGTCGGTGCGGTGCTGTCGGCCGGTTTCACGCCTTCATGCTAGCCGGGCGGCCGATGCACGGATGCTCGGGATCGCCGACGGGCGGGGTGGGAGCAGGCGGCGGGTTGCCGCGACTGCTAAGAATGGGAGTATGGCTGATCCCGGTATGACGGGGCCGGGCAGGCCGGCTCCTCCCGCGGCGGCGACCGAACGTGTGGTCGCACGCCTGCGTCCGCATGCCCGGCGGCTCCTGCTCCCCGCGCTCCTGCTCATCGCGGTGAGCGGCGCCGGTGCGTACTTCTTCGGCTCGTTCGACCTCGAGTGGCAGAACTGGGCCGTCCTCATCGGCGGCGGGGTGATCGTGCTGGTCGCCTGCGTCCTGCCGTTCATCGCCTGGCTGTCGGTCCGTTACGTGATCACGACCCGCCGACTGATCGTCCGTCGCGGGTTCTTCGTGCGGACGCGCCAGGAGCTCTACCACGCCCGTGGCTACGGCATCACGGTGCACAAGAGTTGGGTGCAGAGCGCCTTCGGCAGCGGCAACGTCCGGGTGACGAGCGGTGGCGAGGTACCGGTCGTCCTGCGGGACGTGCCCGGTGCGGTCCTCGTCCAGAACGCCTTGCACGAGCTCGTCGCGGAGAACCAGAGCATCGCCGCGCCGTACCCGGCAGCACCGGCTCCGACGCAGCAGCCACCGGTCCGACGCTGACCGGTGACCGGCCCGCCCGGCCGGTACGATGTTCGAGTCGGGGCACCAGCCGATCCGCCTCCGGATCCGCCCGTCCCGCCTGCCGATACGAGACCCGCCGGCCGGTCGCCGGAGAGCTGGAGTGAACCCATGAGCATTCGCGTCGGAGTGATCGGCGGCGGCCAGCTGGCCAGGATGATGGTGCCGGCGGCCGTGAACCTCGGACTCGACATCCGGGTGCTCGCTGAGCAGGATGGCATGTCCGCCCGACTCGCCACCGTCGAGGTGGGTGACTACCGCGACGCCGACACCGTGCTCGCCTTCGCCGAGACGGTCGACGTCATCACCTTCGACCACGAGCACGTGCCGCAGCACGTCCTGCGCGCACTCGTCGACGCCGGCGTGCAGGTGCACCCGGGACCGGACGCGCTCGCCGTCGCCCAGGACAAGCTGCTCATGCGCGAACGCCTCACGGAGCTCGGACTGCCGGTCCCCGACTGGGCGCGCGTGCACGATCAGGAGGAGCTCGCGGCCTTCCTCGCCGAGCACGGCGGGAAGGGCGTCGTGAAGACGCCGCGTGGTGGCTATGACGGCAAGGGCGTCCGTGTCGTCCACGGACCGAACGAGGTCGCCGACTGGTTCACGGCGCTCTCCGAGGACGCCAACGGAGGTGCGCTGCTCGTCGAGGAGCTGGTGTCGTTCCGGCGCGAGCTCGCCCAGCTCGTCGCCCGGCGCCCGTCCGGTGAGGTGGTGCCGTGGCGCGTCGTCGAGACCGTGCAGCTCGGTGGGGTGTGCAGCGAGGTCATCGCTCCGGCGCCCGGCTCGGCGGGCCGGCTCGCCGACGCCGCGGAGGAGATCGCCGTGACCGTCGCGACCGCGCTCGGGGTGACCGGGGTCCTGGCCGTCGAACTCTTCGAGACCGAGGACGACCGCCTGCTCATCAACGAACTCGCCATGCGTCCGCACAACAGTGGGCACTGGACGCAGGACGGCAGTGTCACGAGCCAGTTCGAGCAGCACCTGCGCGCCGTCCTCGACCTGCCCCTCGGCTGGACGGGCTGCCACCGCGATTGGACCGTCATGGTGAACGTGCTCGGCGGGCCGGCCGAGGGGTCGCTCGACGACCGCTACCCGCAGGTCCTCGGTGCGCACCCGCTGGCGAAGGTGCACAACTACGGCAAGGACCCGCGCCCCGGGCGCAAGGTCGGCCACGTCAACGTCGCGGGCGACGACCTCGACGACGTCGTGTACGAGGCACGCGCCGCCGCGGCGCTGCTCGGCGCCGAGAACGCCTGACCGCCCTTCGACAAGCTCAGGGACCGGTGGTTGGGCTTCAGGGACCGGTGGTTGGGCTCAGGGACCGAGGGCCAGGCTCAGGGGCCGAGGGCTGGGCTCAGGGACCGATGACCGGTCGCCGAGCCTGTCGAGGTGCGCCCTTCGACAGGCCCAGGGACCGGTCGAGGTGCGCCTCAGTACACGTCGCGGATGTAGCGCTTCTCGCGCTTGAGCGTGTGCACGTACTCGGCCGCGGCCTCCGTCGAACGCCCGCCGTGTTCGGCGATGAGCTCGTGCAGCGCCTGGTCGACGTCCTTCGCCATCCGTGAGGCGTCACCGCAGACGGCGAAGTGGCCGCCCTCCTCGAGCCAGGCGTACAGCTCCTTGCCGTTCTCGCGCATCCGGGTCTGGACGTACACCTTCTCGCGCTGGTCGCGGGAGAACGCGAGGTCCAGACGATCCAGCACCCCTCCGGTGAGCAGCTCGCCGAGTTCGTCCTCGTAGATGAAGTCGTGTGCCCGGTGCTGGTCGCCGAAGAACAGCCAGTTCCGACCGGTGGCCCCGCGCTCGCGGCGCTCCTGCAGGAACGAGCGGAACGGTGCGATCCCGGTTCCCGGGCCGACCATGATGAGCGGCGCGTCGTCGTCCGACGGCACCCGGAAGCCCGCGTTCGCGGAGACGAAGATCCCGCTCGTCGCGCCCTCCGCGACCCGGTCGGCGAGATGCGTCGACGCGACGCCGCCGTGCAGACGGTCGCCGACCGCGTACCGGACGCTCGCGACGGTGAGGTGCACGCGCCCGTCGGCCGCCAGCGGACTGGACGAGATCGAGTAGGCGCGGTGCTGGAGCGGACGCAGCACGTCGAGGAGCGCGGCGGCGTCGAACCGGACCGCGGTGGAGCGCAGGAGGTCGAGGATGTCGCGGTCGCGCAACCAGGAGTCGAGCGTCTCCGCCTGGGCGAGCGCGAGGATCCCCGCCAGCTCCGAGTCCGGCGCGCGGTCGGCGAGTTCGGCCACGAGGTCCTTCGACGGGGTGCGGATCTCGAACCCGTGGGTGAGCCGGTCCGCCAGGGTCGAGCCGTCGACCGACTCGTCCGCGGTCGCGTCCAGTTCGGCGATGATGGCGTCGACGAGCGCCGGGTCGTTGCTCGGCATGACGCCGAGGGCGTCGCCGGCCGCGTACTCGATGCCGCTGTCGCCCAGGTCGAACTCGTAGTGCCGGATCTCCTTCGACGAGGCGGGCCCGGACAGGACGCGGTTGACAGCGAGGGTGGCGCCGTACGGCGTCTTGCGGGTCCACGGTGAGCGCGTGCGTCCGGGCTTCTTCGCCGGCTTGGCCGCCGGCGCGGGAGCGGGTGCGGCATCGGCGTCCGTCGGGGCGAGGGCGCCGAAGAGCGACAAGGCCTGTGTGGTCCACGCCGCGGCGGGCTCCTCGTAGTCGACGTCGCAGTCCACGCGGGCGAGGATGCGTTCCGCGCCGAGCTGCTCCAGACGCGTGTCGATGAGCTTGCCCGCCTGGCAGAACCCGTCGTATCCGGAGTCGCCGAGCGCGAGCACGGAGAACTTCAGGCCGTCGAGGCGTGGTGCGGTGCTCGCCTGGAGCGTCTCCCAGAACAGTTCGGCGTTGTCGGGCATCTCACCTTCGCCGTACGTGGAGGTGATGACGACCACGTGTCCCATCGTCGGGAGTCGGTCGACCTCGACGTCGTCGAGTCCGATCGTCGTCACCGCGACGCCGTAGCCGGAGGCGGCTCGGCCGAGATCCTCCGCGATGGCCTCCGCGGTGCCCGTCTGCGTCCCGACGAGCACGTGCAGGGCGAGCTGCGGCGTGCGGCCACCGGCGTCGGTGGCGTCGATCGCGCTGGAGCGGACCCCTGCCAGGAATCCGGCGAGCCAGACCCGCTGCTCGGGGCTGAACGGCGCGTCCGCCGGGATGAACGGGTCGTCGGCGCTGCTGCCGAGCGCGGCGAGTGCCTCGAAGAGCACCGGGCTCGGTGTGCTGGCCGCCGGGGCATGGGTCGAGGGCATCGTCCCCTCCAGTTCGGGCGCGTTCATCGGGAACCCGCCAGGGTCAGCTCGGCCAGAGCGGCCGATGCAAGGAGTGCTTCGGTGCCACCGGTCGCTGCGGATCGGGCACGGTTCTTGGCGTGCTGGTGCATGATCCACCCCGTGGTGCCCGGGTGGTCGATCGACCGCACGTTCCGCAGGCGCAGGGCCTCCGTGTAGTCGTGGAGGCGCTTCGCGGCGATCATGGCGGCGAGCGCTCCGTCGTCGTACCGTTCGAGCAGTTCTCGAGCCGCCCGCTGCACCCGCTGCATGACGAAGAAGTCCTCGGTGAGGATGAGCGTGCGGACGCTCGCCTGTACGAGCGGGTGCGACGGGTCGTCGATGCCGGGCGTGCGGGACAGCGCGACCTCCTGGGCGAGCTTCAGCACCGTGTAGCTCGTGAGGAGCGCGTAGACGTCCTGCGGGTCCGCCGCGGGCTCGCCGAGTCCGGGGGCGCGACCGCCGCGGACCGGTCGGCGGTCGCGGTAGTCGAGTTTGAAGGTGCGGAGCTGCTGTGCCGCGAGGGCCGCGCCGAGCTCGTCGAGGAGTTCCTTGCGGCTCTTGGCCGCGAGGATCGCGTCGCTGTCCTGGTAGAGGAGCAGCGCGCGGGGCATGCCGAACACGAACTGGTGCCTGGCCGTGTCCCAGTCGGCGAGCAACCGGGAGGCGAGCGGCGAGCCGGTCGCCTCGACGTGCCACTCCAGCAGCAGGAGCACGGCGGCCTCGTGGAACGCTGCCTGCTCGCCCTCGGTGATCGATCCGAGGAGGAGGGAGTCCGCGCTGACCTTGCTCGGCAGTTCGCCCCGCGGGTCGTACTGGTAGACGAAGCCACCGCTCATCCCGTTGCCGAAGCCGCTCCCGAAGCCGCCGAGGTTCAGCACGGCGCCGTTGGTCATGTATTCGCAGGCGTAGTCGCCGACGCCCTCGACGACCGCGGTGGCGCCCGAGTTGCGGACGGCGAAGCGGTCGCCGGCCTCGCCCTGGACGAAAGTGCGGCCACCGGTCGCGCCGAAGAGCGCGAAGTTGCCGATGAGGACGTTGCCGCCGTCCTCCGAGCTGCCGCCGCCGGGGGAGAGGATCGCGATGGTGCCGCCGGATGCGCTCTTCCCGACGCCGTCGTTGCAGGTGCCGGTGTGCCGCCAGTGCAGGCCGTCGACGCAGAATGCCGCGTACGACTGCCCCGCGGAGTGCTCGGTGCGTATGGTCACGGTGTCGGCGGCGAGGGAACGGTGGCCGCGGTCGTCGGTGACGACCGAGGGGATCGCCGCCGCCTGGGCGTCGTCGAGCTCGTGGTTGAGGATGCGCTCGAGGTCGATCGCGAGCTGTCCGCCCACGGAACGCCAGCGGTTGCCGAGGCGGATCCCGCCGTCGGCGTCCTCGGCGCCCAGGTCGAGCGTCGTCCGGCCGTCGTCGAAGAGTCCTGCCCGTACCCGCTCGATGAGGGCGTCGTCGAGCGTGAAGTCCTTCTCCAGGTACACGGGGTCGGTGACGACGACCTCGGGGACGACGGCGAGCATGGCGCGCAGGTCGAGGTCTGCGACGGCCGCCGGGTGGTCGACGAGGTGGAGGAGGTCGGTGCGACCGCGGGCTTCGCGAAGCGAGCGGAGGCCGAGGATGGCGAGCCGCTCGCGGACGTCGTGCGCGATGTTCAGGAGGTACTGCGCGAGCGCGCGCGGGTCGCCGTCGAAGGTCTCCGGGTTGGTCGTGAGACCAGCCGGGCACTTCACGTTGCAGTTCTTCGCCATGACGCACTTGAGCATCATGAGCGCGGTGGTCCCGAACTCGAAGCTGTCGCCGCCGAGTAGGGCGGAGATGACGACGTCGCGACCGGTCTGGTGTGCGCCGGAGCAGCGCAGGGTGACCTTCGACCGCAGACCGTTCGCGCTGAGGGCCTGGTGGACCTCGGCGATGCCGATCTCGGCGCTGCGTCCGGCGTACTTGAGGCTCGTCACGGCGGCTGCGCCGGTACCACCGGTGTTGCCGGCCACGTTGATGACGTCGGCACCGGCCTTGGCGACGCCGACGGCGATCGTGCCGATGCCCTCGGAGGAGACGAGCTTGACGACGACGCGGACCCGAGCCGCCTTGCAGTCGTGGATGAGCTGCGCCAGGTCCTCGATCGAGTAGGTGTCGTGGTGCGGCGGCGGCGAGACGAGCTCGATGCCGGGCGTGCCACCCCGGGCGGCGGCGATGTCCACCGTCACCTTGGGCGCCGGGAGCTGACCGCCCTCGCCGGGCTTGGCGCCCTGGCCGATCTTGATCTCGAGCTCCTGCAGCATCGGGTCGGCGAGGTAGCCGGCCCAGACGCCGAAGCGGCCCGAGGCGAACTGCTTGATGCGCGAGCCGCGGATGGTGCCGTAGCGGGACAGGTGTTCGCCGCCCTCACCGCTGTTCGACATCCCGCCGACCATGTTGGTGCCGTGCGCGACCGCCTCGTGCGCGGTCGCCACGAGGGCGCCGTGGCTCATCGCCCCGGACGCGAGGGATCGGGTGATCTCGCTCGCCGGCTGGACGAGGTCGGTCGAGATGCTCTCGGCACCCTCGACGAGCATCGAGAAGTAGTCGTCGGCCGAGCCTGTCGCCTCCACGATGAGGTCGCCCCCGGAGATCCAGTGCCCCGTCACCTCGCCGCCGAAGCGGTGGACGTAGTACTCGCCGAGCGCCGAGACCCGGGTGAGGTCGCCCGCGAGCGGTCCCGTGAGCTGCAGCCGGTGCCGTCCCTGCTCGGTCCGCGTCGCACGCAGGCCGCGGACGACGATCGAGGAGTTGCCGACGGGGCCGAGCCGGTCGAGTTCGCGCGCGAACTCCTCCGGGGTGGTCAGTCGGGTGATGTCCTCGGGCAGCACGAGCACGTCGCGGAGGGCCGCCGGGCGACGGCGCCGCTCGGTCGTCATCGACTGGACGAAGGAGCGGTAGCCGGGCGTGATGGTGAAGGCGTCGATCTCGTCGTCGTCGAGGGCGTCGAAGGAGGTGTGCTGGTAGGCGTCGTCGTCGATCCCGAACGCGTCCTCGAGGTTCCCGATGGTGTGGAGGCGCAGCGGGTCGTCACCGAGCGTGCCGCCGTCGCGGTCGACGGCCGTGGTGTCCGCTCGCGGCAGCTGGACGGGTTCCTCGGTGAGGTCGACGAAGCCGCGGACCGCGGTCGTCCCGTAGGAGTGGCCGGCGCCCTCGGCGCGTTCCTTGAACAGGCCGAGGAGCGGGACGTCCGCGTCGCTCGACGTCGTCAGGGCGCGCTGGTGCCAGGCGCTCGCCGTCCGGGCGATCCCGGCGAACCCGACGCCGCCGACGGGGGCGCGGAGGTGCGGGAAGGCGCGCGCGAGCACGGGGTCGCTCGTGTCGAGGTAGTTCGGCTCGAAGAACTCGCCGCCGATGTAGCTCTCGACGGTGCAGAGGCCGACCCGGCCCATGGTCTTCAGGAGCGACTTCTCGGCGGCGTAGGCGAACCGGCGGAACGCGGCCTCGACGTCGTCGGGGTGCTGCTGTTCGGCACGGAGACGGACCGCGAGCGGGTGCACCGCGGACGCTCCGAAGCCGAGGGCTGAGGCGACGTGGTGCGAGGACGGCAGCTGGCCACTGTCGACCACGAGCGACACGCGGAGCCGGAGGCCGTCGTCGATGAGTCGCTGGTTGACGGCCGCCACGACGAGGATGAGCGGCAGGGCGGCACCCTCCGCGTGGACGCCGCGGTCGCTGAGGATCGCGATGCCGCCGTTCTCTGCGGCGAACCCGGCGACCTCCGCGGCCACGCGCTCGACGGCGGCCTCGAGCGCGTCGGCGTTCGCCTGCGCGTCCACCTCGGGCCGGTAGAGGATGTCGAACCACGCGACCGGCGACTCATGCTGAGCGCTGAGGCGCCGCAGTTCGTCCTCGCTGACGATGGGGGATCGGAGGACGAGCTGCTTCGTTCCGATCGTGCCGCTGCCGGGCTTCGGGCCGAGCGCGACCCGGAGGGTCATGCCGTCCGCCTCACGGATGCTGTCGAGCGGCGGGTTGGTCACCTGGGCGAAGCGCTGCGAGAAGTACTTCGCCAGGCCGCCCTCCTGGTCGGACAGGGCGTTGATGGCGTTGCCGTAGCCCATCGCCGAGATCCGCTCCTTGCCCGAGGCGAGCATCGGGTCCGTCATGAACCGGAAGCTCTCCTGGTTGAGGGAGTACGCGACGTAGCGCTGCACCTGGCTCAGGCCACCGCGGTAAGCGAAGGCGTCGTCCGCCGAGGCCGTCGGTGCCGACACCGGGACACCCCGGTCCTCGAGCGCGTCGAGGTCGGTGGCCGATGCGGCGAGCATCGCCGGGTAGTCCTTGCGCGCCGCGAGGAGCTCGAGCGCCTCGCCCGTGCGGAGGCGCGTGCCCGTGCGGTGGTCGTAGGCGAGCATGCCGCCGGCCTCGATGCGACCGCGGTGGACCACCTCGTCGTCCGGGAACGGCAGCTGCCCGGCCTCGGAGGTGACGCAGAGGTAGTCCGCCGTCTCGACGCTGCGCAACGGGCGCAGGCCGAGGCGGTCGAGGCGGGCGCCGACGGTCGTGCCGTCGTTGAAGATGAGCGCGGCCGGGCCGTCGTTCTTCTCCTCGACGAGCGAGAAGTACTCAAGCATCGCCCGAACCTCGCGGCTCAGCGTGCGATCGTTCTCCCAGGCCGGGGGCATGACCGACACGACCGCCTCGAGCAGTTCGAGGCCGTCCTCGACGACGCGGCTGTGCAGCGTCTGGTCGAGTCGCGAGCTGTCCGACTGGCCCCTGGCCCGGATGATCTTCCGGCCACGTGACGCCGCCAGCGCCGTCTCGGACAGACGGTTCTTGCGGTCGGTGTTGAGCTCGCCGTTGTGCGCCATGAGGCGGAAGGGCTGCGCCATCGACGGGTGGGGAGCGGTGTTCGTCGAGAACCGGGTGTGGAAGGCGAGGGTCCTGACCCGGTGCAGCGGGTCGGCCAGGTCGGCGAAGTAGGGGATGACCTCGCCGGAGTTGAGGCGTCCCTTGAGGACCTGGGTGCGCGTGCTGAGCGACAGCGGGTACAGGCCGTCGAGGGTGAGGTCCGTGTAAGCGGTCGCCTCGATCGCGAGCAGGGCCGCGTGCGCGCGCCGGTCGAGGTCCTCCGCGGAGGCGTCGTCCGAGGGCTCGAAGATCCACTGCCGGATCGGCAGCTGGTACTGCACGGCCTTCGGGCGCAGGACGGCGTCGACCGTCGGCACGGCACGGGCGAGCAGCACGGTGAAACCGGCCTCGCCCAGCGAGCGTTCGATGAGCGCCTCGGCATCGCCGATCCGACCGTGGTCGACCGGGAGGAAGACGTTCGCGACGCCGAACCGACCGGCGACGAGCGGCTTGCCGACGAGAGAGCTGAAGAAGTCGACCGAGAGGTCGATCTGCACGCCCGCTCCGTCGCCGACACCCTCGGACGACATGCCGCCGCGGTGGGGGATGGCGCACAGGGCGGTGTCGCCGAGTGCGATGACGTCGTGGCTCTGCACGCCATCCTTGCGGGTGATGAAGCCGACGCCGCAGTCGCTCTTGTCGGTCTGGCGATCGACGAGGTCGGGCAGGGGCGATGGTGCGGCGGTGCGCGGGCGCGGTGGGACGGAAGACGAGATCACGACGGGGTACCCCTCGGAATGCGGGCGCTGGACGGCCCGGAGACGGTGAGATGACGGGACCGGATCTACGTCGCTGGAGGGTGGGTCCGTGTCGACGCGGGCGCTGGGTGCGGCGGCCGTCGTCTGCATGAATGGAGGTGTTCCGATCCTAACCGGGCCGTCCCGCCCACTCAACCGTAACGAGCCGAACCGGGCCGTTCGGCGTAGGCTGGGTGTTTCCGGTACGCATGGGACACGCCGTGAGCGCTCCGGCGGCTCCCGTCGACGGCCCATCGTGCAGCGCCCGGATGCGCTGCGGGACGGCTCACGAGCCGGCCCGTGGTGGATCGGATCGCGACCGGACGACCGATGTGCAGCCAGCTGCATGTTTTTCGGACCAGAATGGTGAGATGACGACAGAGCACACGGCTGCGACCGGTCGCGGCTTCGCGCATGCCAAAGCGATCCTGCTGGGCGAGCACGCCGTCGTGTACGGGTCTCCAGCCGTCGCCCTGCCCATCCCGTCGCTCCGGGTCGAGGCGACCGCCCGACGCATCGACGGGGCCTCGGTCCTCGACACCGAGATCTCGCTCGGCCCGCTCGACGCCTCCGATCCGCTCGGGACCACCGTCCTCGAGACCCTCGCTCACGTCGGTGCGGCACCGGCCGGTGTCGAGGTCGTCGTCCGCGGGACGCTCCCGATCGGCAGGGGCCTCGGATCGAGTGCCGCGGCCGCCAACGCGATCGTCGACGCCGTCGCCGACTTGCACGGCGTGGCGCTCGACGACGCCGACCGGTTCGAGCTCGTGCAGCGCGGCGAACGCGTCGCCCACGGGACGCCCAGCGGTCTCGACGCCCGGGCCACGAGCGCCTCGACACCCATCCTCTTCACCGCCGGCCGGGTCGAGCATCCGCCGATCCGCTTCGGCGGCAGCTTCGTCGTGGCCGACACCGGTGCGCGCGGGTCGACCCGGAAGGCGGTCGCCGACGTCCGCGCCTTCGTCGAGCTGCACCCCGAGCGTGGTCGCGCGCTCCTGGCCGAGCTCGAACGCGGGACCGTGGCGGGCGTCGCCGACCTCGCAGCGGACCGCCGCGACGACCTCGGGACCCGCATGAACGCGGCTCAGGTCGTCCTCGACGAATTCGGCGCCGGGCACCCCGCCATCACCGCGCTCATCGCGGTCGCCGAGGCGAACGGCGCCCTCGGCGCGAAGCTCACGGGCGGCGGGCAGGGCGGATGCATCATCACCCTCGCCGCAGACCCCGCGTCAGCCCGACGCATCTCGCAAGCCCTCCTCGAGGCCGGAGCACTCGGCACCTGGACGATCGACGCGGAGGACTACGCGTGACCCTGACCCCGCAACAGCTCGCGACGACCGCCTCGGAGGAGGGCAGTGCGACCGCGCTCGCCAACCCCAACATCGCCCTCGTCAAGTACTGGGGCAAGCGGGACGAGGCGCTCATCCTCCCGTGGACCGGAAGCCTCTCACTGACCCTGGACGCAGCGCCCACGACGACGACGGTGCGACTGACGGACGCAGCCGACGACGTCGTGCTCCTCGGCGGTCGAGCCCTCGAGGGCACCGCCCGCTCCCGCGTCACGCGCTTCATCGACCTCGTGCGCGCGCTCGCCGGCCGAGACGAGCGCGTCACCGTCGACTCCCACAACGAGATCCCCACGGGCGCCGGCCTCGCCTCCTCGGCCTCCGGCTTCGCTGCACTGGCGCTCGCCGCATCGACCGCGTTCGGACTCGACCTCGATCGGCGTGCCCTCTCCCGGCTGGCCCGCCGTGGCTCGGGATCGGCTTCCCGTTCGATCTTCGACGGGATCGCCGTCTGGCACGCCGGGCACGACGACGAGAGCTCCTTCGCCGAGGCGGTGCCCGCGCCCGGACTCGAGCTCGGCATGGTCCTCACCGTCCTCGACGCCCGGGCCAAGTCGGTCTCCAGTCGCGACGGCATGCGGCGCACGGTCGACACCTCCCCGTACTACCCCGCCTGGGTCGAACGCACCCCCGTCGAACTCGAGGAGATGCTCGCCGCGATCGCCCGCGCCGACTTCACCGCGGTGGGCACGATCGCCGAGCGGAACGCGATGCGGATGCACGCCACGATGCTCGGCGCCGAGCCGCCGGTCAGGTATTGGGGACCGGCGAGCGTGGAACTGCTCGATCTCGTCGCAAACCTCAGAGGCGACGGCCTCGAATGCTATGCGACGATGGACGCCGGCCCGAACGTGAAGATCCTGTGTCGAGCCGACGCGGTCGACGAGCTCGCGACTCGGATCCTCGAGGCGCAGCCCGACATCGGCGTCATCCCCGCCAGAGCCGGACGGGGCGCGAGGCTCATCACCTCGGAGCCCGGCGGATCGGCGGGCGAGCAGACAACGGAAGGAGCGCGATGATCGAGATCAAGGCGCCCGGCAAGCTCTTCGTGGCCGGCGAGTACGCCGTCGTCGAACCAGGGCACCCATCCATCCTCGTCGCGGTCGACCGGTGCGTCACCGTCCGACTCGAGGCGAGCGAGCACGAGGGCCGCATCTTCTCCGACCAGTACGGCCGAGCGCCCATCATCTGGCGTCGCAACCGCAACGGGGTCGTCGTCGAGCACGAGGAACGCCCGCTCGACCACGTCCTCTCCGCCGTGAGCACGATGGAGACCCTCGTCGCCGAGCTCGGCGTGGCGCAGCGGTTCTCCGCGCTGTCGATCACCAGTGAGCTCGACGACGCGAGCGGCCGGAAGTTCGGCCTCGGCTCGAGCGCGGCCGTGACGACCGCCACCATCCGCGCCCTCGACGAGTTCTACCAGCTCGACCTCACCCGGACGCAGATGCTCAAGCTCGCGATCCTCGCCACCATCGACGTCGCGCCGGCAGCCTCCGGGGGCGACCTCGCGGCGAGCATGTTCGGCGGCTGGCTCCGCTACACCTCGCCCGATCGGGCGCGGCTGAGGGAGGTGCGCCACCGAGAAGGGGTGCTCGCCGCCCTCCGCGACCCCTGGGCCGAGCTGGGGCTCGAGCGCCTGTCGCCACCGACCTCGCTCCGTCTCCTCGTCGGCTGGACCGGCGAGCCCGCCTCGACCACGCGTCTCGTCGACGAACTACAGTCCCGCAAATGGGCGGAGACCGCCCACTACACCTCGTTCCTCGCGGCCAGTCGCGCCGCCGTCGACGCCCTCACGATCGGCTTGAACGACGAGGACCCGGCCCTCGTGCTCGGTGCCGTCCGCTCCGCGCGCGCGACGCTCGCCGGTCTCGGACGCGACGCCGGTGTCGACATCGAGACCGCCGCGCTTGCTCAGCTCTGCGACGCCGCCGAGCGCCTCGGCGGGGCGGCCAAGTCCTCCGGTGCCGGTGGTGGCGACTGCGGGATCGCGTTCATCGGCCAGTCCGTCTCCACCGCCGCCCTCGAGGACGACTGGTCGGCGCACGGCATCGAGCGGCTCCCGCTCACGGTGCACCCGCCGACCGGACTCATCGACGCCGCCCACAGCCCGTGGGGGCCGTCGGAGATCAGCCGTACCGACGACGACGCGGTCGAATCCATCAGATCCACCTACGCTCGTGCCTTCGCCGAGCAGCACGACGTCCTCCGGGGCGGAACGGAACCCCACGCATGAGCAACGAACCCGACGGCGTCGCACCGGTCCCACTCAAGTGGATCGGTCCGCTCCACCTGAGCGGCAACGTCATGGAGGGCGAGCAGGAGGTCCCGCTCGCCACGTACGAGAGCCCGCTCTGGCCGTCGGTGCGCCGAGGCGCGCGGATCTCCTCCATGGTCCCCGGCGGCATCCGCGCGACGCTCGTCGACGAGCGGATGAGCCGCTCGGTCCTGTTCGAGGTCGACTCCGCCGGCGACGCCCTGCAGGCGCTCCGCGAGATCGAGCGCAGCCTGCCCGAGCTGCAGGCCGTCGTCGCCCAGTCGAGTCACTTCGCAGAACTCATCGAGATCAACTCGCAGATCGCCGGCAACCTGCTCTTCCTGCGCCTCGAGTTCCGCACGGGTGACGCGTCCGGTCACAACATGGTCACGCTCGCGGCGGACCGCCTCATGCCGTACATCATGGAGCGTTGGCCGATGCTCCGGTACGGCTCGATCTCCGGCAACTTCTGCTCCGACAAGAAGGCGACCGCGGTCAACGGCATCCTGGGCCGTGGCAAGAACGTCGTCACCGAGATGACGATCCCGCGGGCGATCGTCGAGCGGTTCCTGCACACGACGCCCGAGCAGATCGTGCAGCTGAACGTGCGCAAGAACCTCGTCGGGACGATCCTCGCCGGTGGCCTGCGCAGCGCGAACGCCCACTACGCCAACATGCTGCTCGCGTTCTACCTGGCGACCGGCCAGGACGCGGCGAACATCGTCGAGGGCTCGCAGGGCGTCACGCACGCCGAGGTCCACGACGGCGACCTCTACTTCTCCTGCACCCTGCCGAACCTCATCGTCGGCACGGTCGGCAACGGCAAGGGGCTCGGCTTCGTCGAGGAGAACCTCACCCGCCTCGGGTGCCGCGAGGACCGTGAACCCGGCGCCAACGCCCGGCGACTCGCCGTCCTGTGTGCTGCCGCCGTCTGGTGTGGCGAACTGTCACTCCTCGCCGCGCAGACCAACCCCGGTGAGCTCATGGCCGCCCACCTGAAGCTCGAACGCAGCGCACAGACCGCAGCCGGCGCGCCCGCCTGACCCTCCCACCGCACCGGGGGACCGGTGCATCGTCGACGCTCGAACGGAGCACCCCGCACGTGAACACCAACCAGACCAGCAACCCCGCCGTCGGCATCGACGACATCGCCTTCGCGACCGGGGCGAACCGCATCGACCTCGCCGAGCTCGCGGGGCGCTTCGGTGTCGAACCCGCCAAGTACTACGTCGGTCTCGGCCAGAGCGAGATGAGCGTCCCTGCCGCCGACGAGGACATCGTCACGATGGCCGCCGCCGCTGCCGCGCCCATCATCGAACGGCACGGCAGCGACCGGCTCCGGACCGTCTTGTTCGCCACCGAGTCCGGGATCGACCAGTCGAAGTCCGCGGGCGTCTACGTGCACCGGCTGCTCGGTCTGCCGCAGGCGGTCCGCGTGGTCGAGCTCAAGCAGGCCTGCTACTCGGCCACCGCGGCGCTGCAGTTCGCGGCTGCGCTCGTGGCGCGGAACCCCGAGGAGACCGTGCTCGTGATCGCGAGCGACGTCGCGCGGTACGAACTGCACTCCAACGCCGAGCCGACGCAGGGCGCCGGGGCCGTCGCCATGCTCGTGGCCGCCGATCCGGCCATCCTCGAGCTCGAGACCGCGACCGGCGTCTACACGCAGGACGTCATGGACTTCTGGCGCCCGAACCACAGTGCGACGGCGATCGTCGACGGCAAGCTGTCCATCTCCGCCTACCAGGACGCGATCGAGGGGGCCTGGGCGGACTACCGGTCGCGCGGCGGAGCGGACTTCTCCGAGGTCGATCACTTCTGCTATCACCAGCCGTTCACGAAGATGGCGATCAAGGCGCACCGTCACCTGGCCAAGTCGCTCGGCTCCGAGCGCACCCAGGAGGAGTTGGACGCACAGATCGAGCCGACGACCGGGTACAACCGCCGGATCGGGAACAGCTACACGGCCTCCGTGTACCTCGCGCTGCTCGCGCTGCTCGACGGTGACGACGACCTCGCTGGTCGGCGCATCGCGTTCCTCAGCTACGGATCGGGTGCGGTCGCGGAGTGCTTCAGCGGCATCGTGCGTCCGGGCTACCGCTCGGCTCTGCGGAGCGACGCGAACCGTGCGCAGCTCGATGCGCGGACGGTCGTCGACGACGCCCGCTACCTGCAGCTCCTCGAGGATGCGGCCTCGGCCGACGTCCACGACTCCGACCGCCCTCGCGAGACCGGCGCGCCGTTCCGTTTCGCGGGCGTCGTCGGCGACCGCCGCCAGTACGAGCCCACCTCCGCCTGACCGCCCCTCGCCCGAGCTCTCCCGGGTGGTCGCCAGCGCGGTGCGCTGACGTCACCGCGGGTCGGGGACGTGAGCGCGGGTCTCCGGAGGGGCGCGCTCACGTGTGTGCCCCGCGCTCGTGCCGGTTCCGCCGCGCTCGCGTCAGCGCACCGCGCCGACGCCGGTTTCGACACCCTCGCGTCAGCGCACCGCGCTGGCACTCCACCCGATCGGGGACTGGTCACCCCCGGGAGGTGGCGGCTCGGATGCGGTCGACGAGGAACGGGCCCAGGGTCCGCGACCAGGTGGCCGTGATGTGGTGCAGATCGCGATAGACGAGCACGTTCCCGACGGCGAGCGGACAGGTTCCGGCCGCACAGTACAGCTCGCCGAGATCCACGACCGGCACGGCGCCGTCGGTCATCGCCGCCGTGGCGGTGTTCAGGTCGAACGTCGGGTACGCCTCGGCCACGGGGAAGGCGCACGCCCCCGCGATGAGCTCGGCGGCGCTCGTGCGGTCGACGCAGGCCGCGGCCTCGACCGGCACGCGGGGATTGTCCCGCAGCACCACGATCGACGTCCCCTGCTCGAGCACCGGTCCCCATGCCGCGAGCGTCGCATCGCGGATCCGGGCCTGTTCGGCCACCGAGGTTTCGTCCGGACTCTTGGAGGTCACCAGGATGATGTCGTACGGTCGCTCACCCGTGAACGCCTCCTGCATGAGCGTCCGCCGGGCGTCGCAGGCCGCCGAGTCGTCGGGTCCCGGTGCCCGCCACTCGCAGCCCTTGCCGACGTACACGTCGAGTCGCCAGTTGCGCGCCTCGAGCTGGTCGACGAGTCCGGGGATGAGCATCGTGGCGTGCGAGTTCCCGGTGAGCGCGACCCGCGTGGCGTCCGGGCGCTCGGAACCGAAGGTGCAGCCGGGGAAATCCGGTGCTTCGGCCGCCGCGGAACACCGGAAGGTGTCGCCGGTGTCCTCGGTCCGCACCGACAGCGGCGGCAGGAGTTCGTCCGCCAACGCCGGATTGGTGCAGCCCGACACGGCCGCATCGGCACCGAAACACGGCTCGCCGTCCGCGACGTAGGCGTCCACGGTGCTCGCGAGGGTGCGTTCCTCGTGAGCGACGGTGAGCAACCCCGCGGTCGGGATGCAGAGCACGAGTGCGGTCGCCGCGCCCGCCAGCAGGACGGTCCGTGCGGAGCGTGCGTGCGCGAGGACGGGGGCTCGTCGGACAGGGTCCTCGACGAACCGTTTCGTCAGCGCGGCGAGGATCACGGCGACGACCAGGAGTGCGGCGGCGACCGCCCACCCGAGTGGGTCGCCGAGCGCGACGGGCACGCCGAGCACCCACGGCGCGACCACGATGAGCGGCCAGTGCCACAAATACAGCGAATAGGAGAGATCGCCGAGGAGGAGCGACGCCCGTGTGCGCGCAATGGTCGTCACGGACCACCGGTGGGTCGACGACCCACCGACGATCACGAGGAGCGTCCCGAGGACCGGGAGGGCGGCGGCGATCCCGGGGAACGCCGTCCGCTCGGTGAAGGCGACCAGGGCGACCGCCAGGAGGACGACGCCGAGGACGCCGGAGACCGTTCGCCACCGGGTGCGGTGCACGACCACGACCGGCCCGAGGAGCGCGAGGAGACCGCCGGCCGCGAACTCCCAGGCACGGGTCGGCGTGGCGAAGTACGCCGGTGCCGGATCCGCCGCCGTGTACAGGATCGAGCACAGGAGTGAGGTGGCGCCGATGATCCCGAGCGCCACCCCGAGGGCGCGCCGGAGGTCCGACGGTCGACGCCGGGTGAGCCACACGCACAGCACGACGACGAGCGGCCAGCCGAGGTAGAACTGCTCCTCGACGGAGAGCGACCAGAAGTGTTGGACCGGTGACGCGGCGCTGCCCTGTGCGAGATAGTCCACGGAACTCCCGGCCAGGAACCAGTTCTCCCAGGAGGTCGCGCTCGCCACGGTCTCGGTGAAGAACTGCGTCCAGGCGCTCGGCGGAGCCAGCCGCCAGATGAGGACGGCGGTCACGGCGAGGACGAGCAGGGCGGCCGGGAGGAGTCGCCGGATCCGGCGGGCCCAGAACGCCGGGAGGTCGACGCGTCCCGTCTCGTCGGCCTGGCGCGCGAGGTGGCTCGTGATCAGATACCCGCTGACGACGAAGAACACGTCGACGCCGACGTACCCGCCGGGCAGGAGGCTCGACGACAGGTGGAAGACCACGACGGACAGGACGGCGATCGCGCGGAGCAGCTGGATGTCGGGCTGCGTGCGCGGAACCGCTCCGAGGAGGGGAGGCGCGCCGGTCCGGTCCTGCACCTGCCTCACGCGCCCTCCTCCGCCGTCCGGATCGACGGACGGCTGGCTCAGCGTAGGGAACGCCGGTGACGCACTCGTGGACGGCAGGTGACCGGTTCGCTTCGGTTTCGGGTGTCGCGCGGCGGACGGTCGACGGTCAGGTCAGCCGACGTTCGCGCCGAAGAGCAGGCCGAGCACGTAGGTCGCCGCGGCAGCGCCGTACCCGATCGCGAGTTGTCGCAATGCCCGGCGGAGCGGGGGACCGCCGGAGAGGAGCCCGACGACGGCGCCGGTGCCGAGCAGGGCCACCCCGACCAGGAGTGCAGCGACGAGGAGTGCAGCGACGCCCTGCAGTCCGAACAGGTAGGGCAGGACCGGGATGACGGCGCCCGATGCGAAGAAGCAGAAGCTCGAGAGCGCGGCTCCGAGCCCGGTCCCGATGGCCTCGTGCTCCAGCGCCGCACGGGCCTCGCGCTCGTAGGTCCCGGCACCGACGCGGGCCAGGACGTCCGCGGCGTGTGCCTCGGCCTCGCCGACCTCCATGCCACGGGCCCGGTAGACGAGCGCGAGTTCGTTCGCGTCGACGTCGAGGTGGGGGAGGGCGTCGTCGGCCGCCGGGTTTGGGCTGGACGCCTCGAGCAGCTCGCGCTGCGACCGGACGGAGACGTACTCACCGGCACCCATCGACAGCGCACCCGCCAGGAGGCCCGCGAGCCCGGCGGCGAGGACGACGCCGTTGCCGACACCGGTGGCGCTCATGCCGATGACGAGCGCGAGGTTCGAGACGAGTCCGTCGTTCGCTCCGAACACGGCCGCCCGGAAGGTTCCGGACAGGCGGTTGCGTCCTCGGGCGGCCAGGCCCCGGACGACCTCCTCGTGGATCTGCTCGTCGGCGGCCATGCGTTCGGTGGCCGCCCGTTCGGTCGCGTAGGGCGAGCGCGACTCGGCGCGCTGGACGAGCGCCAGGACGAAGACGGATCCGAACCGCCTCGCGAGCCAGCCGAGCAGCCGGGTCCGCAGGTCACCGCGTTGCGGCTTGCCGATGTCGTCCCCGAGCAGGGCGATCCAGTGCGACTCGTGACGTTTCTCGGCTTCGGCGAGCGCGAGCAGGATGTCGCGCTCCTCACCGCTCCGCCGGCCGGCGAGATCCCGGTAGACGGCGGCTTCGGCGCGTTCGTCGGCGAGGTACCCGCGCCACCGCCGCAGCTCGCGCTGGCTGGGTGGCTCCTGGCGTGCTGCGGATCCATCCGCGGTCGGCGTGCTCATCCGCCGATTGTCCCAGACACCTGTCGATCGGTGCGCTGCGCGGCGCGGAGGCGTCCCCGGACTGGGGTCGCCTTGGGGAGGGCTTGTCCACCAGCTGCGGTGCGTCCTGAGCCGATCTTCAGGCACCGCGATCTACGATGGTGCTCATGCCCGAGAACTCCGCCCCGTCCCCTGACGCCCCGCCGCTCGTCGGCGTCGTGATGGGCTCGGACTCCGACTGGAACGTCATGAGCGATGCGGCGCAGGTGCTCCGCGACTTCGGCGTGCCGTTCGAGGTCGAGGTGCTGTCGGCTCACCGCACGCCCGAGAAGATGATCGCCTACGGTAAGGCCGCCCACGGTCGTGGCGTGAAGGTCGTCATCGCCGGAGCCGGCGGCGCGGCCCACCTCCCCGGGATGCTCGCCTCGGTCACGACGCTGCCGGTCGTCGGCGTGCCGGTGCCGCTCTCCCGCCTCGACGGCCTCGATTCGCTCCTGTCGATCGTGCAGATGCCCGCGGGCGTGCCGGTCGCGACCGTCTCGATCGGCGGCGCGAAGAACGCCGCGCTGATCGCCGTCAAGATCCTCGCCACGGCCGACGACGCCCTGCACCAGGCGCTCGTCGCCTATGCCGAGGCCCTCGCCGACTCGGTCGAGGAGAAGAACCGGAACCTCAAAGCGCAGCTATGACGAGTGCAGCCACCGCCGCGAAGCCGATGCGGTACCCAGACACCCGTTCACGCGAGGTGATGACGAAGCGTGCCTGGTGGCTCGTCGTCCTCAACCTCCTGATCCCCGGCTCCGCACAGGTGCTCGCCGGGAACCGGAAGCTCGGGCGGTTCGGACTCGGGTTCACGCTCTTCCTCTGGCTGTTCGTCGTCGTCGGCATCGCCACGATGTTCCTCGCCCGCGAGGTGCTCTTCACCCTCGCGACGAACCCGATCGCGCTGACGGTCGCCCAGGTCCTCCTCGTCGCCTACGCGATCCTGTGGGTCGTGCTGACGCTCGACACCCTACGACTGGTCCGCCTCGTGAAGGCCTCGCCGAACGCCAGGCTCGGTGTCGCGCTGTTCACGACCCTCGCCATGGTGCTGGTGGCCGGCGGGGCCGGGTACGGAGCGGTCGTCGCAGGCGCCACCCGCGGCTCGATCTCCTCCATCTTCGGCAACACCGGTCCGTCGGAGCCGCCGGTGGACGGCTACTACAACATCCTGCTGCTCGGTGGCGACGCCGGCCCCGACCGCGACGGTATGCGGCCGGACAGCATGTCGGTCGTCAGCATCAACGCGGAGACCGGGCAGGCGACGACGATGTCCATGCCGCGCGACCTCGTCGACATCCCGTTCCCCGAGGGCAGCGAGATGGCGTCCCTCTACCCGGACGGCTACGACGACTCCTGCGACGTCGACGTCTGTCAGCTCAACTCGATCTACACCGAGATTGAGCTGAAGAACCCCGAACTGTTCCCCAAGGCGACGGCCGAGGCGAGTGAGCCCGGCATCGAGGCGATGAAGCAGGCCGCCGAGGGCATCACCGGGCTGCACATCCAGTGGTACGTCCTCATCGACATGTACGGCTTCGCCACGCTGATCGACACGCTCGGTGGCGTCGACATCGACGTCAAGGAACGGCTCCCGATGGACGGCGACGCCGACCTCGAGAACGTCACAGCGTGGATCGAGCCCGGCAAGCAGCACATGGACGGCTGGACGGCGCTCATGTACGCCCGGTCGCGACACTCCACGAGCGACTACGACCGCATGGCCCGCCAGCACATCCTGCAGACGGCGATGCTCAAGCAGTTCAACCCGGCGAACGTCCTCGCCCGATTCCAGGACGTCGCGGCGGCCGGAGGCGATGTCGTCAAGACCGATGTGCCCCAGGGCATGCTCGGCTACTTCGTGAACCTCGCGCTCAAGACGCGCGAGCTGCCGATCAACTCCCTGCAATTCGTCCCGCCGACGATCGATCCGGAAGAGCCTGACTACACGCTCATCCACCAGATGGTGCAGGACCAGCTGTTCCCACCGTCGCCGAGCCCGGAGCCCGACGCCGGCTGAGCCCAAGGTCCCTGAGCCTGTCGACGGGCTCAGCGCACGGTCGCGATGATCTCACCGTGCGGAACGGCGAACCATCCGTCGTCCGCGTCGACCCAGTCCCGCCATGCCGTCGAGATGCGTTCGAGGTCGGCGTCGTCCGCGATCCCGGTCTCCAGCGCCTGGGTCGCGAAACTGGAGGTCTGCGCCCGCTCCGACCACGCGCCGCCCCACCACTCGCGGTCCACCGGGGATTCGAACGACCAGACGCTCGCCGTGCTGCGCACGTCCGCCAGCCCGGCTTCCATCGCCCACGACTTGAGCCGGCTACCGGCATCCGGTTCACCGCCGTTCGCCCTGGCGAGCTCCTGGTAGACCTCCATCCACCGGCTGAGGCCGGGGGACAGCGGGTACCAGACCGCCCCGCCGTAGACGATCTCGCGGAGGGCGATGATGCCGCCCGGTCGGACCACCCGCCGCAGTTCGCGGATCACGGCGACCGGGTCGGCCACATGCTGGAGGAGCTGGTGGACGTGTGCGACGTCGACGCTGTCGTCGGGGAGGTCGAGTGCGTAGGCGTCACCGACGGTGAAGCTGACGTTCCCGACGCCGGCGGCGGCCGCGCGGGCTCGGGCGTCGGCGGTGACCTCGTCCGAGGCGTCGACGCCGACGACCGTGCCTGGCGCCACGAGGCGGGCGAGGTCGAGCGTGATCGTGCCTGGTCCGCTGCCGAGGTCCAGGACCTGGAGGCCTGCGTGCAGATGGGGGAGCAGGTGCGCTGCGGAGTTCTCGGCGGTGCGCCAGGAATGGGTGCGCAGGACACTGGGGTGGTGGCCGAGCGTGTAGCGCTCGCGAGCGGTCGAAGAGGTCACCCATCCACCCTACGAGTGTCGGATCGGTCGTCCGTCCACGTTACGAACGGGCTGGTTCAGCGGCGTGAGCCGACGCTGATCGTCATCGTCCCGACTGGCTCAGATCTCCGCGTGCAGCTGCCAGACGCGTTCAGCGGAGTCTCGCCAGCTGAAGGCCTGCTCGCGGTCCATGCCGAGGATGCGCAGGCGTGAGAGGCGCTCGCTGTCGCCGATGACGTCGTTGATGGTCGCGATGAGGCGATCGGCGTACCCCTTGGCTCCGGACTCGACCACGACGCCGGCTCCGCCGCCGACCTCGATGAGCGCCGGCACGTCGGAGTGGATGACGGGCGTGCCGAAGCGGAACGCCTCGACGAGTGGGAGCCCGAACCCTTCGGCGAGACTCGGGTAGACGAAAGCCGTCGCGCGGTCGAGGACGACGGCGAGGTCGGCGTCGTCGAGGAATCCGAGTGCACGCACCCGCCCCTCCGGCAGACCGGCTTCATCGGCCACCTGGGCGAGGGTGACGTCGCCCCAGCTGTCGGTGCCGACGATGAGCAGCGGGAGGTCGGGGGCGCCGGGCCGGCCGAGACCGGTGATGAGCTCCGTGATGCCACGACGGGGGTCGAGTGAACCGACGGACACGAGGTACTCGGGCGGGAGGTCGAGCGTCCGTGCGCGGCCGTCGGCGTCGGTCGGGATGCTGAGCGTGGTCGCGGCGGCACCCCCGATGACGCGGACGCGGTCGCCGAGATCGACGATATCGCGCAGCTCATCGGCGACCGCGTGCGTCGGGACCACGATGGCGTCCGCGTGCTTCCTCGCCCGCTTGACCATCGCCTTCTGCCAGGCCACCGACATCGGCGTCAGTGACGAGGGGTGCGACCAGGCGAGCGTGTCGTGGATGGTGACGACGATCTGGTTGCCGTCGTTGATGCGGTCATGGCGGTTGAGCGGTGCGAGCAGGCCTGGGGCGTGCACCATGCCGTTCGCCGTCCCGGGTGCCACGATGCCGAGTTGCCAGGCGGCACTGAGCTCGCGACGCGGCAGCGTGGTGCGATGCAGCGCCGCCAGCCCGGGGAGCTTGGACTCCAGGAGGTCGATCTTCTCCTTCGGCACCGCCGAGACGATGCCTTCGACGTCGCATCCCGCCGGGGCACTCGCGATGAGTTCCCGGGTGAGTTCCTCGGAGTAGCGACCGACCCCACCGGCGACCGGTGCGACGATCTGGTCGACGACGACGCGGAGGGTGGTCACGGTGCCGTGACGACGCCGTGCTGCGTCGCTGCCTCGAAGGCCTCCTGCCAGTCACGCATCGGCGCGAGGCCGGCGGTGGCCCATGCATCGTGGCCGAGCACCGAGTAGGCGGGGCGCGGCGCGGGGCGGACGAACGCCGAGCTGTCGGTGGGGGAGACCCGTGCCGGGTCGGCGCCGACCGCCTCGAAGACCGCCTGGGCGAACTCGTACCAGGAGGCCTGCCCGGCGTTGGTGCCGTGGTAGACCCCGGCAGGAGCGTCGGCGTCGAGCAACGCGACGATCTGCGCGGCGAGGTCCGCGGTCCACGTCGGCTGGCCGAGCTGGTCGGTGACGACGGCCGGGTCGACGCCGTTCGCAGCCAGCTTCGCCATGGTGGCGGCGAAGTTCGGTCCGTTCTTGCCGTAGAGCCAGGCCGTCCGGACGATATAGCCGCCGTTCGGGTGCTCGGCGAGGACGGCGCGCTCCCCGTCGGCCTTCGTGCGGCCGTACGCGCTGATCGGGGCCAGCGGGTGGTCTTCCTGGTACGGCGAGGTGGCGGAGCCGTCGAACACGTAGTCGGTGGACACCTGGACGAGCTTCGCACCGGCCTCCCGGGCGGCGACCGCGAGGTTGCGAGCGCCGATGGCGTTCACGGCGGCTGCGTCGGCCTCGTGCGATTCGGCGTCGTCGACCTTCGTGTAGGCGGCCGCGTTGATGACGGCGGTGTGACCCGCGACAGCGGCGCGGACGGCCTCGAGGTCGGTCACGTCGAGCTCCGCGCGACCGAGGGCGGTGACCTCGCGACCCGTCAGGGCCTCCTGCAGATCGTGGCCGAGCATGCCGGAAGCGCCGGTGATCAGGTACGTCAAGATAGGGGTCCTCTCGGGAGTGGCCCGTTCATCGTACCCGGCTCGGTCGGGGAGGTCGCTGACCGGGTGGCGTCGGTCGGTGGCTCCTCGAACAGGGTCCGCTGTGCCTCCTCCACCCGAGCCAGGTTGGCCAGGCCGTCCGCCCGGTGGTGTCCGTAGACCCAGAAGCGGTAGAGGAAGAAGCGGAACAGGGTTCCGAGGCCCAGCCCGATCACGTTCGACGCGATGTTGTCGGCGAGCAGCGAGGTGAAGCCGAGCACGTAGTGGCTGACGTAGAGGCAGCCGACGGCGATGGCCATGCCGCCCAGGGAGACGATCACGTACTCGCCGAGCTCCAGGACGAAGTTCTTCCGACGGTGCTCGCGGAAGGTCCAGTACCGGTTGCCGATCCAGTTGAAGACGATCGCGACCGAGACGCTGATGACCTTGGCGCCGATGGGGGACTGCGCGAGGTGGTCATGCCCGAAGACGCCGACCCGCAGCAGGTTGAACACGAGGACGTCGAGGCCGAAGCCGATGAGTCCGACGACGCCGAACTTCACCGCGTACGCGGCGACGCCGTCCCAGAGTCGGCGGAGCAGGGGGATCATGGCGGGCCGTTCTGTGCGTGGACACTCGATTATGCCTGAGGCGACCGGGAACAGGACCGCGGCGTCCCGCCGCTGGGCGCATCCGTCTTGGTAGACTCCCCGGGTGCAGATCCGCGAACTGAACGTCCCCGACAGCTATGAGATCACGCCGAAGCAGTTCGGTGACGACCGAGGCGTGTTCCTCGAGTGGTACCGCTTCGACAAGCTCGAAGAGGCCTCCGGCCGGTCCATCAAGCTCGCCCAGTCGAACACCTCGGTGTCGAAGCGCGGTTCGGTCCGGGGCATCCACTTCGCGGACATCCCGATCGGGCAGGCGAAGTACGTCACGGCCACGCGCGGTGCCGTCCTCGACTACGTCATCGACATCCGCGTGGGCTCACCGACCTTCGGCCAGTGGGACTCGGTGTTGCTCGACGACACCGACCGCAAGGCCATCTTCATCTCCGAGGGCCTCGGTCACTGCTTCGTGGCGCTCACCGACGACGCCACGGTCAGCTACCTGGTGACCGACGTCTACCGTCCTGACCGTGAGCACGGCATCAACCCGCTCGACGAGCGGGTCGGTCTCGTCATCCCGCCGGAGGCCGGCACCCCGCTGCTCTCGCCGAAGGACACCGAGGCCCCCGGCCTCGACGAGGCGGCCGCCGCCGGCCTCCTGCCGACCTGGGATGACGCCCGGGCGTTCTACGCGACACTGCGCGGCTGAGTCCATGCGCGGCTCGCGCCGTGAATCCAGGGCTCACCCGGCTTCACGGTGTGTACGGGTCGACGCCCTTCCACCCCCATCGCGCCGCGATCACCTTTCGCTGCGCTTTGGGGAGTTCGTGCGGGGGGACCGTGGTGTCACTCGAGGTGACCGTGGGTCCGAACATGCTGAGTACGCGCGCGCCACGGGCGCGGATCTTGCAGGCAAGGTCGAGTTCGGCGCAATAGCCGTCGAGGAGCGAGCTGAAGCCGCCGACCGCCAGGAACGCGTCGCGGCGCACGGCCGCGAACTCGGTGGAGACGGCGGACACCTCACGGTTAACCGTCAGCGCTCCATACGTGCTGTCGGCATACGCCGGCCAGCCGCGGAACGCATCCCGGAGGTGGAGTTTCGACTTGCGGTAGCCGGCATGCTTCACGGTTCCGTCGGCGAACACGATGCGGCCGCCGACCAGGGCCACGTCGTCCTGCGCGGTCGGGCCAGCCACACGGGCGACCGATCGGGCGGGCAGGTCGACGATGCTCCCACCGATGAAGACGAGGACATCGCCTCGGGCTCCGAGCGCACCGCACTGCAGCATCGACGTGAACTCGGTCGACGTGCTCTCCTCGACTCGTACCTGGACCATGCCGACCGTCGAACGCTCTGTTGGTCTGGGGGTTCCCGACGGATGGACGATGATCGCGTCGATTTCGGCGACCGGGCCGGCGGCTCGCGCGAGGTCTGCGAGGAGCCCATCGATGCGGGGCGCGTCGATGGGCTGCCCATCCGCGCCTGCGGGGATGATGACTGAGACAGACGTCGCCGGTGAGAGGGCGTAGTCGACCGTGTAGGTTCCGAAGTTCGGGCCGAATGAGACCTCCGCGTCGAATCCTCGGCGAGCGACGGCGGCACTCACGGCCGCAGCACCGGCCGCCCACGCGTAGCTCTTCTCCGAGCCGTTGAGCGCGGTCGACCCGGGCACGGCTCGCCAGTGGTAGAGCACCTCGGGCACATGCGCGATGCCCCTGGCTTGCTCGGTGAACCGCAGGACCAGGTCGTGGTCCTGCGATCCGTCGTACGCCGAGTCGAACGGACCGACCTGCTCGAGCAGGGTCCGTCGGAACACCGAGAGGTGCGATGTGTACATCTGACCGAGCATCCGCTCGGGTGACCACTCCGGCTTCGAGAAGGGGATCCGGTAGTGCCCCTTGTCCGTCATGACGTCCTGGTCGGTGTACACGTAATCGATGTCGTCAGCAGCGTCGATGGCGCGGTCGACGAGGTCGAGCGCACGAGGGTCGAGCGTGTCATCGTGGTCGAGGAGTGCGACGAACTCACCTCGGCACTCGCGCATTCCCGCGTTGGAGGCCTCGGCGATGCCGCGGTTCTCGGGCAGCTCCGTCAGCCGGATCCGGGCATCCGACGCGGCGCACGCCCGAGCGGAGACTCGAGTCGCCTCATCCGGTGACGCGTCATCGATGAGGATGAGCTCCCACTCGGTGAAGGTCTGGAGCTGGACCGAGGCGACCATCTCCTGCAGGAGGAAGGGCGAGGTGTTGTAGAGGGGGACGACGATGGAGAACCGGGGAACCGTCTCGGTCGAGGTGGAGCTCACGAGCGCTTCCCTCGCACACGCTTGGCGATTCCGAGCGGGCTCATCACCGCGGCGCCGATGCGCCAGGTGCGTGAACCGGTGAATTCGTTGACGAGTTTCTCGTGGTCGCGTTCCCGCTCCGCTGACACACGGAGATAGAGCGATTCGAAGTAGTGCGCCGTGACGCGCGCGTGCGCGAGTTCATCACGGAGTCGGAGGTTCTCGTGAGCCAATGGCAATCCGTCTAGTTCCACGGAGGCGGCCTGGGCGCGTGCCCGGGCGGCCCTGGCTTCCGCCTCGGCACCCTCGAGGGCATCCCGCAATCGAAGGAGTTCGGCTTGCAGCACCCGACTGTCCTGCGTGTCGCTCGCTTGGGTCTCGCTGTCGGCCACGGGTTCTCCTTCTGTCCTTGATACGGTGGACAGGCTATCGGACCGTACCTCCAGGATCTTGGGGGCACGCACAGACTTGGCCGCCGTTCGCGGGGCCGGTACCCTGGTTTGCGCTCCTGCGCCGACAAGTCTGGTAGCACCGATCTCAGAGGAAGTGACCCGATGCGCGGCATCATTCTCGCCGGAGGATCCGGCACGCGGCTGTGGCCGATCACCAAGGGCATCTCGAAGCAGCTCATGCCGATCTACGACAAGCCGATGATCTACTACCCCCTGTCCACCCTGATGATGGCCGGGATCAAGGACGTCCTCATCATCACGACGCCGGAGTACAACGACCAGTTCCGTGCCCTCCTCGGTAACGGTGACGACCTCGGCATCCGCATCGAGTACGCCGTGCAGCCGTCGCCGGATGGATTGGCTCAGGCGTTCATCATCGGCGAGGAGTTCATCGGCGACGAGAGCGTGGCGCTCGTGCTCGGCGACAACATCTTCCATGGGACTGGCCTCGGTTCGGCGTTGCGGAGCAACAGCACGATCGACGGGGCGCTCATCTTCGCCTACCAGGTCGCTGATCCCACCGCGTACGGCGTCGTGGAGTTCGACGACGACTTCACGGCCATCTCCATCGAGGAGAAGCCCACGAAACCCAAGAGCAACTATGCCGTCCCCGGCCTGTACTTCTACGACAACTCGGTGGTCGAGATCGCCAAGACGATCAAGCCGTCGGCCAGGGGCGAGCTCGAGATATCCACGGTCAACGAGCGCTATCTCGAGCAGGGCCGACTCCAAGTCCAGGTCCTCGACCGCGGTACCGCATGGCTCGACACCGGCACCTTCGAGTCGATGATGCAGGCGTCGGAGTACGTGCGCGTCATCGAGGACCGCCAGGGCTTCAAGGTCGGCTGTGTCGAGGAGATCGCGTGGCGCGCCGGGTGGATCGACGATGCCCAGCTCGCCGTCCTCGCCGCACCATTGGTCAAGAGCGGGTACGGGCGTTACCTGCAGACGCTCCTCGCGCAGCAGAGCTGATCGTCCGGTCTCGACGGGACCGGATCGATGCTCAGTGTGGGTCGGGTCCCGTCGTATCGTCCGGCTCGTCCTCGGCAGTGGTGAGCGGCTCGATCCCTACCACCCGACCGCGCAGGATCGCGTATCCGCACACGGCGACGTCGACGAGGATCAAGACGAACCGGCTGACGAGGACGATGCCGAGGATGCTCGACGCCGCCACGGAGTTGGTGAGCGCGAGGGCGAGGATCGCCTCGCGGACCCCGGCGCCAGCCGGAGCGACGATGGCGAGGAACCCGACCACCCAGGCCAGGGCGTAGCCGCAAACGGCAGGGAGAAGGGCTGCAGGGTCGACCGTACCGAGCGCGCTCAGAATCGCCCAGATGTGCACCCCGAACCACGCCCAACTGAGCAGGGACCACACCACGGCGGCGAGGAGTGAGCCGGTGCGCAGCGTCGGCAGCTGATCGGAACGGCGTAAGAACCTGAACATCACCCTGAGGATCCGTCGCAACACGGGCGGCAGGACCGCGAAGGTCCCGAGTGCGATACAACCCACGAGGAGCCACGCGTATCCGCGGAGTGCGGGGAAGCCAAGGAGTGCACCTGCCGCAAGGGTGGACCCGGTCACGAGGCTCACCCCCAGCTGGGCCGTCAGGGTGACGGCAGTCGTCGTCCTCGGCAGACCGGCCCGTCGTCCGAGTTGGCTGCCAGCTACGATCGGCCAAACGCCGCCGGGCAGGTACTTGCCGATCTGGGACACGAATACGACGAAGGACGCGTCCCTGATGGTGATCCGATACCCGAACGCGAGCACGATCGACCGCCACGTCAGCATCGAGCAGCAGACACCGAGGAAACCGGCGAGCAGGGATCCGAGGAGCCATCGCGGGTCCATCCGGGCGACGCTCGAGGTGAACGAGTCCCAGTTGACGGCGACGGTCCCGACGATGAACGCCACCACGAGGATCGCGAAACCGAGCTGGATCGGTTTCTTATACTGGGAGAGCGTCTTCATGGGAAGAGCCCATTATCCCGTAGACAGCGGGACCCACCCCCGCCCAGGACCGGAGCTGCTGCATGTCACGACCCCGTCTGCTCGTCCTCGCCTCCACGTGGCCTGGCCGGGCCGACGACGGCACGCCGTCCTTCGTCCGAGACCTGGCGGTGGAGGAAGGTGCGGAGTTCGACGTGCTCGCCCTTGTGCCCGCCGTCCCCGGAGGTCGTGCTGTGGAGCGGGACGGGCCCGTCACCGTCCATCGTTATCGGTACTTCCCCCGAGCCTTCGAAGACCTCGCGCATGGCGCGATCCTGGAGAACCTCAGGAAGCGGCCGTCGCGTTGGCTGCAGCTGCCGAGCTTGCTGATCGCGCAGTTCATCGCCACGAGGCGTGCCGTACGTTCGTTCCGTCCTGACGTGTTGCACGTCCATTGGATCGTGCCCCAAGGCATCATCGCAGTGCTCGCGGCTCCAGGGGTCCCGAAGCTCCTGACGTCGCCGGGTGGGGATATCTATGCACTCGACCTCGCGCCAGTGCGCTGGTTGAAGCGGCGTGCGCTCCTCGATGCCGACCGGGTCACCGTCATGAACCGCGACATGGCCGATCGAGCCGCGGCGCTAGGCGCCCCGCGAGAGCGCGTCTCGGTCCTTCCCATGGGTACCAGGAGACCAGGTGTGGCCGCGGTACCACTGGCCATGGAGGCTGGCACGAGCGACCCGTCACCTCGCGGGGACGCGCCGCCGACACGCATCTTCTTTGTCGGCAGGCTCGTGGAGAAGAAGGGGGTACAGATCCTCCTCGCCGCGCTGCGGTCCCTGCCCCCCGAGCGATCCTGGGAACTGCGGATCGGCGGGGACGGTCCACTCCGCGCGGAATTGACCGCCGCCGCCGCCGGGCTACCCGTGACCTTCCTCGGGCAGTTGGACCGCACCGCGCTCGCCGTGGAGTTCCGCGCGGCCGGACTGGTCGTCTTCCCCTCCGTGCTCGCGTCGTCCGGCGATCAGGACGGTCTGCCCGTCGCCCTATTGGACGCGCTCGCTGCGGGGGTCGCCATCGTCGCTTCTGCCCTGCCCGGCCTGGATGAGGCGGTCGTCGACGGCGTGAGCGGGGTGCTCGTTCCCTCCGGCGATACGGCGGCTCTCGCCGACGCAATAACCCGCCTCCTCGGCGACGGCGAGCTTCGTGCTCGTCTGGCCCGCGGAGCGCTCGATCGAGCGAGTGACTATACGATCGAGGGTGCAGGGGATCGCTACCGCGCACTGATGCTCGACATCCTCTCGGAGCGCGCCTCGACGGCACAATGATCGCTCATGGAGTGCGGCCGTCTCCTGTGATCGCGCCTCGCGCGGGTCAGTCGCCGTACCGCTGGAGTTTAAGGAGGTCGAGGGTGTCCTCGCTCAGAGTCCGATTGATCCTCGTGAGGTCGGCAAGCACCCCGATGGCGAATGACAACAGCGCACCCATCAGTAGGGTCGCTCCCACGAGGAGTGACTGCAGGTGTGAGCCGTCGCTGCCGATCGTCATGAGGATGGCGTACCGGACGAAGGGAACGAGCCCGCCGATCGCGAGGAGGAGGCCGAGACCGGCGAATACGACGTACGGCCGGTACATCAGGTAGGCGCGCGTGATCGCCACTCCTGACTGGACCATGTGTTCCCCGATGTTGCGGAAGAGCCGTGACTCCCGGGTCTTCGGGTTGGTGGTCACGGGGATGCTCGTGATCGCGAGCCGCTTGTATCCCGCCTGGATGATCGTCTCCATGCAGTAGCTGAACCGCGTTACGACGTTCAGCCGGATCAGCGCGTGCTTGGAGTAGGCGCGAAACCCGCTGGCTGCGTCGGGGAGATCGGTCCCTGCCGCCACGTTGACAACTCGGCTACCGATGCGTTGCATCGTCTTCTTGAACGGGGAGAAGTGTTCGATCGATGCGGTCTGCCGGTCGGCGACGACGATGTCCGCCTCGCCGCGCAGGATCGGCTGGACGAGGTCGCCGATCCGCTGCTGCGGATACTGGTTATCGCCGTCAGTGTTGACGACGATGTCGGCGCCGTGGAGGAGCGCATGGTCGACACCGTCTCTGAATGACCGGGCGAGGCCCATGTTGCGAGTGTGACGCACGATGTGGTGCACGCCGTGCTCCCGCGCGACTTCGACGGTGCGGTCGCTCGAGCCGTCGTCGACGACGAGGATCTCGATCTCGTCGACACCGGGGATCGTCTTCGGAATCGACGCCAGGACGAGCGGGAGGGTCCGCTCCTCGTTCAGGCACGGGATCTGGACAACGAGCTTCATCCGGGTCCTT
Organism: Plantibacter sp. CFBP 13570; assembly: GCF_014841395.1. NCBI lineage: Bacteria > Bacillati > Actinomycetota > Actinomycetes > Micrococcales > Microbacteriaceae > Plantibacter > Plantibacter sp. CFBP 13570. The sequence goes on from NZ_JACYTW010000003.1 coordinate 62,759, forward strand.
CCGTTGGCGTTCGGCGTCTCCCACTGTATCGGCCGGCTCCTCGAGCGTGACACCTCAGACGGTCCCGACTCCGGCATACTGGAGTGGACATCAGGTCGACGGTGAAGGCGGGCAGTGGCTGTTTCAGGCACGGACGAAGACCGTATCCGCCCGTCCCACGGTTCCCCCTGGCTGGAGCGCGTCGTCTCGATCGTCGCGTGGGCTGCGCTCGTCGCATTCACGCTCCTCACCATCGGGCTCCCGCTCGTCGGCGTCGGCACGTTCCTCGGTACTGATCTCCTAACCGGTTTCGCCCCGTGGTCGAGTTCCTTGGCTTCGACGCACCCGATCATCAACGGCCTCGTCGGCGATACGATCGACACCGTGACGCCCCAGACCTGGGCGATCGCCGAGGCGGCGCGCTCCGGAGAACTGGCCGCCTGGAATCCATACGTGGCGGGTGGCGCGGAGCTCGGCGGCCTGCCCAACTCGGGAATCTACTCGCCGCTGTCCGTAGCGTGGTGGTTCGTGCCGCTCGCCTACGCTCCCGGGATCTCGAAGCTCATCGAGATAGCCGTCGTGGCGCTCGGCATGGCCCTGTTCCTCGGGCGACTCAGGGTTCCGCACCCGGCGTGGCCCGTAGCGTCGATCATCTTCCTCTCCTCGGGCTTCATGATCGCTTGGACGAACTGGTCGCAGACCCAGGTTGCGGCGTTGATCCCGCTGCTCTTCTGGACGTTCGACCGGGTGGCGACGCGACGGTCGTTCTTCGACGCTGTGCCGCTCGCTCTCGTGGCAGCCTCCATGATCCTGGGCGGATTCCCCGCCGTCACCGCTTACGGGTTCATGTTCGGTGCACTGTATGTCGTCGTGCGGGTCCTCGTCCTGCGGCAGCGGTTCCTGGACATCGTCCGGGTCGCTGTGACCGGCGTTCTCGGGCTGCTCGGCGGATTCGCACTGTCCGCATTCGTCCTCCTTCCATTCGTGATCAACGCGTCGAGCGTCATCGACTTCAGTGTTCGGCGTCAATCGTCCGAGATGCGGTTGAGTCTGCTTGATCTCCTGTCTTCGGTCATCCCCAGTGTGCTGGCCGCGGCGGAGGCGGGACCGGAACCAGTCGATTCAGCGATCGAGCGGTTCTCGTATATCGGTGTCGCCGCGGTGGTCCTCGGGCTACTCGCCATTGTGCTCCGGGCACGTTGTCGTCACAGCGCCGGCCCGTTCTGGTTCATCGTGACCGCGCTCGTCGGGTGCATCGTCGTGATTTACATCGGAGGCCCTCTGCTCGAGGCGTTGCAGACGCTACCGGTGTTCTCGAACAATCCGATCGCGCGACTCCGGGTGATCGCCGGCTTCTTAGCCGCGGTGCTCGCCGCCTTCGGGGTGACGGCGCTGCTCCGGATCGGCGGGATTTCAGAACCCGAGCCGGAGGCTCGGCCGAGCGGTCTCGTGGCGAACCTCACGTGGCCGGGCGTCGGCATCGCGTTCGGCGCAGCCGTGGTGTTGCTCGTGGTGAACGGTGTCGACTCCGCCCTTCGCTCGATTGCTGCACCGGAGCTTCGGGCCCTTGCCGATCAAGTGAAGGCGGAGGCGGTGTCGGCGATCTGGATCGCGTGCATCGTTCTGGCGGTCGCGGTGCTCGTGGTCGCTGTGCCCTGGCAGCTCGCGAAGACCGTCGCGATCTGTGCCGTTCCGTTGCTCGTCGTCGGTCCGGCCATCGTGGTTGCAGACGGCTGGTGGCCGAAGTCCCCGTCGAACACCGTCTATCCGGTCACACCGGCGATCGCGTTCCTGCAGGAACATGTGGGCGAGGACCGCTTCGCGACCGCCGAACAGACGATGCTCCCCGGAACGGCGACCATGTACGGGGTCCGGTCGGTCGGAGGACATGCGTACCACACTCGCGAATGGAAGCAGCTCCTCGAGCAGGTCGAGCCTGACGGGTTCATCTCGGCCACGTATTCATCGCTCCGCAACGGAACGCTCGATGAGTCGATCGAATCGCCGATCCTCGACCGGCTCGGCGTGCGATACGTCATCGTCGATCCGAACCTCGGGGTACCGGGAACGGTGGAATCCGCGTCGGAGGGGCCTGGCACTATCCCGTTCGGTTCCCAGACTCCGGTTCGGTCCGCGTCCCGAGTAGGCCCGGTGCGGAGCGTGTTCTTCAGGTTCGCCTCAGGGGTCCAAGACGCGCCGGACGGCTCCCGGCTCGTCGTCCGACTGGTCGATGATGCCACCGGTGCACAGCTCGCCAGGACGGCGACCTGGTACCCGCATCTGGAAGGGCTTCGTTCCGTAGCTGTCGTCGGGGAGGGGATTCCGGAGTCGACATCGTGGCACGCTGAGCTGACGCTCTCCCACGGCACGGGCCTCATTCCTCAGGATGCTGCTAGCCCTGACGTGATAGCCCTCTCCGTCGTCCGTCCCGTGGCCGACACTCTGCGCGTGGTGCACACGGGCGATGCGACGATCCTCGAACGCCAGTCCGCGTTCGCGCGCGTCCGTTGGGCGAACTCAGCTGTCGTGGAGAGCTCTCCGACTCGACGCGTCTCGATGATGGACGATCCCGATCTCTCGAGCGACACCGTCCTGCTCGAACACCGGGCGGATATGGCTCCCAACGAGGACTCGTCGGCAACCATCTCTCCCTCGACGCAACAACCGGACGGCGAGCAACGTTTCGCCGTGACCTCGGATGGCGCCGGGTGGGTGGTCATCGAGGATTCCCTGCGGCGCCCGGGCTGGTCGGCGACGATCGACGGTACAGCGGTGCCGCTGCTCGAAGCGGAACATGCCGGGGCAGCGATCCGTGTCCCCGGCGGCATTCATGAGGTGGTCATCAGCTACGAGGTGCCGGGCAGGTCTCTGGGGTTACTGATCAGCCTCGTGGCCGCCGCCGCGATCCTCATAGCGTCCCTCTGGCAGTGGCGTCGACGTCGGGGACGTCGAATCAGAGCGACGAGAACCTCGGGGAGATCGTCGAGCTGTGCGAGCCGCCCGCGTGACTCCCCGTCGTGTGACGAGCTCCCGGCAGCTCCTTAGGGCTGATGCGGATACGTCGCCTCATAGGCTGCGATCACTGGGTCGGCCTCGCCGACGAGCTCGAGGTCGCCTTTGTTGATCCAAGCAGCGTGATCGCACATCTGCTTGACGGAGCCCATCGAATGGCTCACGAGGATGACCGTCTTGCCCGCCTTCTTGAAGTCCTCGAACTTCTGGAAGCACTTCTGCTGGAATTCCGCGTCACCGACCGCCAGGACCTCGTCCACCACCAGGATGTCGGGGTCGACGTTGATCGCCACGGAGAATCCAAGGCGGACGTACATGCCGGAGGAGTAGTTCTTCACCGGCTGATCGATGAATTGCTCGACCCCGGAGAAGGCGACGATGTCGTCGAACTTCCGTTGCACCTCTTTGCGGCTCATACCGAGGATCGATCCGTTGAGAAAGACGTTCTCGCGCCCCGATAGCTCAGGGTGGAACCCCGAACCGACCTCGAGGAGTGCCGCAACCTTGCCGTTGGCGGTGATCGTGCCGGTCTCCGGATAGAGGATGCGCGCGAGGCATTTGAGCAGGGTTGACTTGCCTGAACCGTTGCTGCCGATGAGTCCGAACGTGGAACCGGTCGGGACCTCGAAAGAGATGTCGCGCAGCGCCCAGAAATCTTCGTGCACGGACACCTTGCGGCGCATGATGGCCGACTTCAGGCTCTGGTTTCGCTCATGGTACAGGCGGAACTTCTTGCTCACGTTCTCGACGTGGACAGCGGTTTCGGTCATAGGATTTCGGCCAGTCTCTTCTCTTTGCGCGTGAACACCAGGAACCCACCGACCAGGGCGACGAGCGCCCAAGCGACGCAAGCCAGCACATCGGACGGGTCGGGCCAGCGCTGGTCGTACATGAGGTTTCGGAACACCGCGACGAAGTGGTACATCGGGTTGAGCTCGTAGATGTTCATGATCGTGATGTCCGTGCCCAGCAGGCCACCGATGCGATCCGATTGAGTCTGCACAAGCGACGGGGGGTAGATGATCGGCGTGAGGTACATCCAGATCTGCAGCAGGATCGAGATCAGGTGCTGGGTGTCCCGGAAATACACGTTTGCGATCGCGAGGAGCAGGCCGACTCCGGTGGCGAAGGCGGCGAGGACGACCATGAACACCGCGACGAGCGGCAGCCACAGCAGGACCCCCCAGCCTCCGACAGCGCAGAGCACCAGGACGAGCACCGCCATCTCGAAGAGCCAGTTGTACCCCATGGTCAGCACGGCTGACACCGGCAACACCACGCGAGGGAAGTAGACCTTGGTGATGAGGCTGGCGCCACCGACGATCGCGTTCATGCTCGACGTGAGTGCGCCGGAGAAGAAGGACCAAGGCAGGAGCCCGCAGAGCAGCCACACCGCGAAGATGTGCAGACCGCTGGGGTCGCCCGGGTCCGGCTCGGCGCGGAGCAGGAAGTAGAAGACGAAGGAGTACACCAGCATCGACGACAGCGGGCTGACGAGCGACCACAGTCGACCGAGGATGGTACGACGGTATTGACCACGAATGTCTCGGAGAGTGAGATTCGCCAGGAGTTCCCTGGCGGATGCCAGATCCCTGAGATACTGCATGGAGCCTCGATTTGGGGTCGGGTGGTGAAGGGCGTAACCCGGTCAATATACCGTAGCCAGGCTGAGAGACCGGCGGGCGGCGCGTCATCCCTTGGAGCCTCGATCGTCCGGGGTTCGGCCGCCCGTGGTGGTGGCGGTGTCCTAGGGTGGAGCCGTGCACGACCGGGGCTTTCGGTCGTCCGCCAGGGGCGGGATCGATCCGACGGAAGGACGCACATGACGAGGAACGAACAAGCGGAACCGTCGGACGCACTGCTCCGCGAGACGGCCGTGCCCTGGATTGGCAAGGCGTCCTACTGGACGCCGTCCCACCTCGTCCCGTCTGCATGGCACGAGCACGCTCCGTTCATGTTCTGGTTGATCGATGCGCTGCGGCCGGATACGTATGTCGAGCTCGGCTCCCATAACGGCTTCTCCTACTTTGCGGTCTGTGAGGCGGTCGCGAGACTCGGCTTGTCGACGAGGTGTGCTGCCATCGACAGTTGGGAGGGCGATGAACACGCGGGCTTTTACGGCGACGAGGTCTACGCTTCGGTCAGCGAGATCAACGATCGTGACTACGCAGCGTTCTCGCGGTTGATCCGGTCCTATTTCAGTGACGCCGTCGCAGAATTCCCGGACGCATCGATAGAGCTGCTGCATATCGATGGACGGCATCGGTACGAGGACGCGCTCGAGGATTTCGAGACCTATCTGCCGAAGCTGGCGCCCACCGCGGTTGTGCTGTTCCACGACACGTTCGAGTTCGACCGTGGGTTCGGCGTGCATCGACTGTGGGCGGACCTCGCCGCACGTCATCCCGAGACCAGCTTCCAGTTCGAACACGGACACGGGCTCGGTGTGCTCGGGATAGGTCCGGACCTTCCGGTGGCGGTCAGACAGTTCTTCGCCGCGGCACGACGAGAACCTGACCGGATTCGCGGCGATTACGCGCGACTAGGTTCGGTGATCGAATCGCGAGCCGAGCGCGACGCCGACCTCGCCGGGTCCAGACACCAGGTCGAGGTCCTCCGGGGCGAGATCGAGGCGCTTCGCGAGCACGCCCGTCGCCTGGACGAGGCCGTGGAGGCAGAGCGGTCCCGGTTTGCAGAGATCAGGGACAGCACGGCATGGAGGATGACCGCGCCCGGGCGCCGGATCGTCGAGCGTCTCCGCCGACGCTGACGCCGCTTCTACCGTCGGTCTGCTTGGAACGCCCGATGTTAGACTCGTGGAGTTAAGCCGTCCAGCGCCCACGACCAAGGGAATCTCCATGCCGACGAAACGTCCGACCCCCGAGCAGTTGGCCAGTGAGGAGCGGGTGCTCGCCCTTGTCGACAGGGTCATCGGACTGGAGGCGGAGCTCGCGCGAGCATCCATCTACTTCTCGCCGACCAAGGACGATTTCGACGTCCTGGAGCGGGAGATGCAGGGGCTCCGACAGCAGCTCGCCGCAGTGCACGCCACCCGCACCTGGAAGGCCGGGCGACTGGTGCTGACGCCGTTGCGGATCCTGAAGCGCGGGCGTGCCTGAGACATGGTGACGCACTCCGCGGAACCCCGAAACGACGGTCCGCTCGTCTCGTTCGTCGCGCTCAGGCCATCGGCGGCCAGGGTCCGGTCGCTGCAGCTCGCGCTCTCCTCGCAACAGCGGTGGGAACTTGTCCTCGTCGGCGCCGAGGGCGTCGAAACCGTCGCCGACACGCGACTCGTCCACGTCCCAGCTGACGTCGGCGTACCGTTCAGCATCGCGGTCTCTCGTGGTGTCGCGGCAGCAGGCGGCACATTCGTCTCCGTGCTGCCGGAAAACGGTCTCCCGTCCTCGGACGCGCTGGCGACCATCGATGACTGGCTGCTCCGGACTCCCGACGCGAGCGTCGTGTACACCGACGAGTCCTCGGTGCGTCGTGATGGCGGCATCGAGGTCGTGCGCAAACAAGGCCCAGCGCCTGAGCGTCTCCGCTGCCAGTTCTACTTCGGCGACCTCCTGCTGTTCCGACGCGACCTCCTCGAGGGGTTGGGTGGATTCTCAGACGGTATCGACGGAGCGGAGCTCTACGACTTCACGCTTCGGGCCAGTCGCTCCGGAGCGGTCGTCCTCCACATCCCGCGCGTCCTGTTCGACGCTCCAGCCGTCCGGGAGATCGGGGCGTTCGCCCCTGTGAGCCTCGGGGCGGTACGGCGCGTCCTTGAAACGCATCTGGCGGCCACTGGCGGCGGTACCGTGCTCGAGGTCTCGGCCGATGGTGTGCACGAGACGATCCGGCCCATCCACGGCGCCCCGCTCATCTCGATCGTGATCCCGACGCAGGCTCGGTTGGGGACGCCGCTCGAGCCGGGTGGTGCGCCGCACAGCTACCTCCTCCACGCCCTGCGCGGATTGGTCGAGAAGACGACGTACGAGAACTTCGAGGTCGTGCTGGTCGTCGACTCCGATCCGGACGCCGCGGTGATCGATGAGGCAACGCGCCTACTCGGCGATCGGTTGGTGATCGTCGATTACGACCTGCCGTTCAACTTCGCGGCGAAGGCGAATCGCGGTGTCCTGAACGCCGTCGGCGAGTACATCCTCATGTTGAACGACGACGTGGAGATCATCACACCGGGGTGGATCGAATCCCTGCTCTCGCTTGCACAGCTCCCGGGGGCGGGTATGGCCGGCTGCATGCTGTACTACGAGGACGACACGGTGCAGCACGGCGGGCACCACTATTGGATGGGGAGCCCGACCCATATCGGGCTGCAGGTCCCACGTGGTGAAGCCGGCCCGGAGCACGCCTTCGAAGTCGAGCGCGAGGTCATCGGCGTCACCGCGGCCTGTTCACTGTTCCCACGTGAGGTGTATCTGGAGGTCGGCGGAATGACCACGCTCCTTCCGGGCGCCTTCAACGACGTCGACTTCTGTCTGAAAGTGGCGGAGCGCGGCTACCGGGCGTATTGGACCCCGCGAGCCGAGCTGTACCACTTCGAATCCAAGACGCGCGACGCGAGAGTGCGGGCGTACGAGCTCGAGACCCTCGGTCGTCGCTGGCGTCACCGTCTGCACCAGCCCCAGTACTGGCCGTTCCCGGAATAAAGAGGTCGGTTCGCCGATATGAGACCCATCACCAACACCCTCAAGAACGCGGCATCCGTCCTGAAGCACGAGGGTCCACGCTTCTTCTGGAAGCGTGTCGAGCTGCACATCAAGGCACGGTTCGCGGGCAAGAAGCTGATCCTCCCGGTCAAGATGGAGGATGCGCTCGCCGTCGATTGGACCGAGCCCGGCCCCCAGCTCTCCGATCCGATCACGGTCACAGATCGCAAGTCGCACATTGCCTGGGTGATGTCGCCCCCGAGCGCGACGAGCGGCGGTCACCAGAACCTCTTCCGGTTCATTGACTACGCCGAGCGTGCGGGGCACACGTGCAGCGTGTACATCTACAACAGCCTCGGCGTGATCGTGAAGGAGGCCGACCTCAAGCAACTGCTGCGAGACTCACCGGCTTACCCCGACGTCAAGGCTCGCGTCCACAACCTCGACGAGCGAGGGGTCGCTGCAGACGTCGACGCCATCTTCGCCACCGGTTGGGAAACCGCCTACCCGGTGTTCCGCGACCCGTCACGGGCCCGCCGCTTCTACTTCGTGCAGGACTTCGAGCCGGCGTTTTACCCGGCCGGATCTGAGGCCATTCTCGCCGAAAACACCTATCGGTTCGCGTTCCACGGCATCACTGCCGGCGGGTGGCTCTCCAAGAAGCTGCGGGACGAATACGGCATGCCCACGGACCACTTCGACTTCTCGGTCGATCGCACGCACTACAGCCTGATAAACCGCCAGCCTCGCAAGGAGATCTTCTTCTACGCCAGACCGGTCACACCTCGACGGGCATTCGAACTCGGGGTGATCGCGCTCGCGGAGTTCGCGAAGCAGCGGCCGGAGTACACCATCAACATGGCGGGATGGGACGTCTCGGACTGGGACATCCCGTTCCCGTACCAGAACCTCTCCGGGCTCTCCATCTCGGAACTGAACCCGATCTACAACCGCTGTGCAGCCGGGCTCGTGCTCTCGTTGTCGAACATGTCGCTCCTTCCGCTCGAACTCATCGCCAGTGGGGTGGCCCCGGTCGTCAACGATGCTCCGAACAACCGCCTGGTCTCCGACAACCCGTACATCGAATATGTACAACCCGCGCCGGGCGCCATCGCCAAGCGTCTCGTGGAGGTCGTCTCGCGCGAGGACGCGCTCGAGCGCTCCATCGCGATGTCCGAGTCGCTCGAGCACACCAGCTGGGACGATAGCGGTCGACAATTCGTCGAGGCGTTCGAACGGGCGATGCGTGGCTAGGGCGCTGGTGATCGGAGCCAACGGGTTCATCGGGTCGCATCTCGTCGACGCACTCGTCGGCGCTGGGCACACGGTCACCGCGTTTGACCGGTTCAGCGGTTCCGGTGTGCCGAGCTTCCGAAGCTCGGCAGCCACGATCCTGCGTGGGGAATTCCTCAGCCGCTCAGATCTCGAGTCGGCGGTTCAGGGCCAGGACCTCGTCTTCCACTTCCTCTCCACCACGACACCGGCCACAGCGGAGAGCGACCCGACACTGGATGTTCGAACGAACGTCGCTCAGACGGTCGAGCTGCTCGAGTCGTGCGCCAGCGCGGGGGTTGACCGATTCTTCTTCGCCTCAACTGGTGGAGCGATCTACGGTGGTCAGGGCAAGCGCGAGTACGTCGAGACGGACCGAACCCTGCCCGTGTCTCCGTATGCGATCGGTAAACTCACGATCGAACACTACCTCAGGTATTTCGAGGCCATGCATGGGCTCCGGTCGACGGCTCTGCGGATATCGAATCCGTACGGCACGCGTCAGCACCCGAACAAGAAACAGGGGCTGATCCCGATAGCCCTGCGCCAGATCGCGCTCGGTGAGGCCGTGGTGCAGATGGGTGACGGCTCCATGGTCCGCGACTACATCTACGTCGACGACGTCGTTCGCATGATCGCCGAGATGGCGGGGCAGAACCCGGCGCACGAGGTCTACAACCTTGGAAGTGGCGGCGGGCTGTCCGTGGTCGAGGTCCTGGCTTCGCTTCGGCGGGTGACGGGCATCGACTTCACGGTGACGTCCCGACCGGCGCCGAAGACCTTCGTCGATCGTGTCGTGCTCGACATCTCACGCTACCGGGGCGAGTTCGGTGAACCGTCGTTCGAAGCACTCGATGACGGCGTCGCAGCCACCTGGCAGGGCATTCTCAGCGAACATTCTGGCTAGTGTGCCACGCCGCTGCTCCGCAAGTGTCGCGCTGCTCGCCCTCCGCCAGGTACCCTGAGCGGGGGGTACCCCCATGCCAGCGAGAGGAATTGCCCGGATGCACCATCGAATGAGGAAGTTCGGCCCGGGTGCCTTGACGCTCGCCATGGCGGCTCTTGTACTCAGCGCCTGCACTGCCCCAGCGTCACCATCATCGCCGAAGCCGACCATTTCGCCGTCGACCCTGGCCCCGGGTAACGAGATCGACAAGGACGCCCAGCCCACCGCGGTTCCCCCGGAGGTCGTCCTCGTCTTCGCCTCCATGGATGAGGACGGCGCAAGTGCCTCAGCTTCGGCTTACGTCGCTGGTGTCCTGGAGAACGGAGGCGTATGCACGTTCTCCTTCACCCTCGGTGACACGGTCGTTACGCGCGAAGCGGAAGGCCTTGCCGACAAGTCGACCACGACATGCGGCACTGTCCAAGTGCCCGTTACTGAGTTGAGCACGGGTACCTGGACGGTCGCTGTGCAGTATGCCTCCGCCACTACGCCGGAGCTCGCCTCCACCACCTCTGTATTGGAGATCCCATGAGACGCGGCTTCACCCCGGCAATGGTGGCGGTCATCGCCCTGCTCGTCGGCTTCTTCACGTTCATTCCGACGGCACAACCCGCGAATGCTGCGGACGCCAGGAACTTCAATCCCGGGTACATCATCTCGGACCAATTGTTCTACAACGGCGGAGCGATGTCCGCCGGCGAGGTGCAGACGTTCCTCAACGCGGCGGTGCCGTCCTGTCGAGCCGGCTACACCTGTCTTAAGGACTACCGCCAGGCGACGCCGTCTCGCGCCGCCGTCGCCGGTCGGTGCGCGGCCTACACCGGTTCGGGTAACGAGACGGCAGCTCAAATCATCACGAAGGTCGGTATCGCCTGCGGGTTCAGCCAGAAGGCGATGATCGTGCTGCTCGAGAAAGAGCAGGGCATCATCACCGACAGCTGGCCATCGGACCGGCAGTACCGCAGCGCCACCGGGTATGGGTGCCCGGACACGGCTGATTGCGACTCGAACTACTACGGGTTCTTCAACCAGGTCTACGCTGCCGCTTTGCAGTTCAAGAACTACCAGGCGAACCCCACACGTTGGAATCATGTTCCCGGCCGGGTCAACGCCGTCAGGTACAGTCCTAACGCCGCCTGCGGGAGCAGCCAGGTCTACATCCAGAACGCCGCCACTGCGGGACTCTACAACTACACCCCCTACCAGCCGAATCCGTCCGCGCTCGCCAATCTCTATGGCACTGGCGACGGGTGCGGTGCGTACGGCAACCGGAACTTCTGGCGCATGTACACCGACTGGTTCGGATCGACGACCGACGCTCCGAACCCTGTCGGCGTGATCGACGAGATCAGTGCAGCGGCGGGGAGTTCCAACGGATCCCTCACGGTCCGCGGCTGGACCTTCGACGCCAATCAGCCCTCCCGGTCCATTGAGGCGCATGTCTACGTCACCTATCCCGATGGAAGCGTCCGTGGGACCCCGCTCCAGGCCAACGGCTCGCGGCCTGATGTCGGCAACGCCTACCCGGGGGCGGGGGCAGCCCACGGGTACTCGACGAAGATCCCCGTCGACCGGGGAGGCACCTACCAGGTCTGCGTCTACGGCATCGGGCTCTCCGGCAACAATCGAGTCCTCGGTTGTCAGGCGACGACCATCGAGCAGAATCCTCCGAAGGGCTCTTGGGACGACTTCACGACCACCGGGACCGGCGCCTCGACCGCGCTGAACGTTCGTGGCTGGACGTTCGACCCCGATGTGGCCACGGCGGTCAACGAGGCACACGTCTACGTGACGACGCCCGATGGCCGCACTGTCGGGACCGCGCAGCAGGCGAACAAGGCCCGACCCGATGTCGGAGCCGCTTATCCCGGCGCGGGAGCCGCTCACGGATGGGAGATGTCCATTCCAGCGACGGCGGCCGGCACCTACAAGGTCTGTGTGTACGGCATCGGAAAGTACTGGAAGAACGTCGGGGCCAACCCGTCATTCGGCTGCCGGAGCACGACGCTGGTGAGTGCATTCCCGTCGGGATCGCTCGACGATGTGTCGTTCGATCTGAACCCGGCTGCACCAGCCCTGAACGTCCGAGGATGGACGTTCGACGCCGGTGCCTCCGCCAGCTCGATCCCGGCTCACATCTATGTCACCGGACCTGATGGGCAGACGACCGGCTACGGACGGAACGCCGACAAGCCGCGCGACGATGTGAACCGAGTGTTCGGCATCACCGGGTCTCACGGGTTCCAGGAGTCGATTCCGCTGACGAAGCAGGGCAAGTACACCGTCTGCGTGTACGGCATCGCGGTGTCGCCGCTCAGCGTCGGGAAGAACACGCAGCTCGCCTGCCGCACGATCACGACCGCCGCGGTTCCACCGATCGGATGGTTCGATTCCGCTACGGTTTCGGCGGACGGTTCGGTCGCCGTGAATGGCTGGGCTGTCGATCAGCAGGTGGCATCGATGCCGATCCAGGTCCACTTCTACATCACGCGGCCCGATGGTTCGGTGCGGGGCATCCCGTACACCGCTGGGGCGACGCGCGCGGATGTCGCTGCGGTGTACCCGTGGGCGGGGCCGACCCACGGCTTCGCCGAGACGTTCAAACTCGACCAGCCAGGCACATCGCAGATCTGCGCGATCGCAATTGGAACGGCGTGGCCGAGTGTCGGATCCAACACGTCGCTCGGATGCAAGTCCGTCCGGTACTGATCCCTCGATCGAGATTGTTCAGCTGACATCGGCCCCGCTCGCAGTCTGCGAGTGGGGCCGATGCGTGTCGGCCTGGGACGATCGGATACACTGAGGCGGTCATGACCCCGGGAAGCCATCGAGATCCACTGCGCCTTCGTCTCACGAAGGCGATGGAACCAACCGACGAAGGTTTACCGAATCGCCGGGTCGTCCTCGTCCCGATCGTCCTCCTGCTGGTGGTCTTCATCGGTCTCGTCGGCGGCGGGATTACGGGCAGTTCCTCAGGCATCTTGAACGGTGCGTTCAACTCTGCTGAGGACCCGAACCATCTGTTGGGAGCTCCTCAGGGCATCCGGAGTGACGAGTGGGCCGTCAACACGTCTTGGACACTCTCGCAGGTCGAACAAGGCCTCCCAATCGTGAACCACAACCTTGCGGGCACCGATGCCTCTACGTTGCAGGACCTGCCCACGTCCGACTGGTCCATGGCATTCAGGCCGCATCTCCTCGGATTCACCTTCTTGCCCGTGGACAACGGGATGGCCTTCAAGTGGTGGTTGCCGTTCTTGTCACTCATCGCGTCCGTCTACCTGTTCGCCGTCACGCTGCTGCCGCGTCGTCCCGTCTTCGCCGGGCTAGTCGCGATCGGGTTCGCGTTCGCTCCGTTCTTCCAGTGGTGGTTCGGACCCAACACCTTCTGGCCCGCCGCGTGGGCGCTGCTGGTGATGACGACCGTCGTGTGGTTGCTGCGGACGCGGGGACATTGGCCGAGGATCCTCTTTCCGCTGGTCACGGCCTACCTTGCGGTCGCCGTGGGGACGACGGTGTACATCCCGTTCATCCTGCCGGCGGTGCTGGTCGCCGTCGCGTTCGGCGTCGGAGCCGTGGCGACACCCTCCACCTCGTCCGTTCAAGGTCTCCGAACGCGGTTGAAGTCCCTGCGAGGCCTGTTGATCGCCGCGATCGCCGCAGCTGCGGTGCTGGTCGTCTGGGTGCTGACGAGGTTGGACACCATCCGAGGCCTCAGCTCGACCGTGTATCCAGGTGAACGTCGTCAACTCGTCGGTGCCGCGACGCTCCGTGACGTCGTCGCACTGTTCTCTGCGCCGTTCTCTGCCGACCTCGACCGGGCCGAGGGGATTCCGCTCGACATCAACGCCTCAGAGGCCGCCACCTTCGTGCTCATTGGTCTCTTTCTCGCTATCCCGCTTCTCTGGACGGTCGTCGCTGGCAAGCGCGGCACCGGAGTGGACTGGACTTCCGTGGCGCTCCTCGCCCTCGGCCTGCTCCTGCTCGCCTTCATGTTCATCCCCGGATGGGATCCCGTTGCCCACCTCCTGTTCTTGGACCGGGTCCCGCTCGTCCGGCTGCGATACGCGTTCGGGCTCCTCGCGCTCGTGCTGATCGTGATGCTCGCCCTGCGCCTGGACGAGCGAAGGGCCTCCGGCATGGCGCGAGTCCCCTGGTGGGTCGTGGCGATCACGGCAATCGCCGCCGCCGGTACCTCGGCCGTCGTCGCTTGGTTCCTCCTGCCGTTCCAGTCGGTATTGACCGCCGATGACACCTGGATCGTGCTCTCGATCCTGGCAGTTCTCGCCGTGACCGCGTTCACCATGCGGCTGCCCGTTTGGGGGGCCGCCATCGTGCTGGTCATATCGTTGGCTACCGGCGCGACCGTGAACCCGGTCTACGCCGGGGTGTACGACTTGAACGGTAATTCCGTCGTCAAGGAGATGAAACGGGTGGACGCGCAGGCTCCGGGAACGTGGGTCGGGGCCGGGAACACGTCGCTCCTCACGATCGCGCTGCTTCAGTCCGGCCTCCCGTCCCTGAACGGGTTCCAGGGCGCTCCATCTCGGAAGATCTGGGACGAGATCGATCCTGCCGGCACGGACGAGAAGGCGTGGAATCGCCTGGCCAACGTGTCGTGGACGTTCGGGCAGGGTGCTCCGGATCCTCGGAATCCAGCTGACGACCAGATCCTCTTGACTTTCGACTCGTGTGCATCGTTCGCGCAGCACCGCGTGTCGTATGTCTTGTCAGAGCTGCAGTCGGACCAGCCTTGCCTCGAGCTCGTCGAATCGGTACAGCCTGGTCCACTGCGCTTCTACATCTACCGGGTCGTTACGGGGCCATGAGGGTGCGGCAGGTTGCCGAGAAGCGATCGTCAGCCGGACGGGCGCGTTTGTGGGACCGGCTGGCCGCAGTGCTCCTTATCCTGGCGAGCGTCATCCTCGTGTGCGTCCACGTACCGAAACATGACACCGTCTCTCCTATCGACGAGTACATGTACATCGACTACGTGTCGAAGGTGTCGTCCCAGTTCGTCGTGCGTCGTGGGGAGTCGGTCGGCGAGGTGGCGAGGGAGTTTCTCGCCTGCCGGAACATCAGGCAGATATCCGACCCATTGCCAACCCATTGCAACCCGGACAGCATCGCGAATCCGAAGGGGTTCCCGAACGACGGGAAGACGACTGCAGACATCTACACGCCCTTCTCCTTTGCGGCCACGCGGATCCTCGCGCAGCCCTTCATCTTGGTCGGCGTCGACTTCATCAGCGCCGCTCGACTGACCGGCATGGTCTGGCTTGCGATCGCCGCAGTGGCTCTGTTCTTCGCGCTCCGTCGACTGCGTATCCCTGTCGTGTTCAGCGCGTCGTTCGCATCACTCCTCGTCGGTTCGTCGGCGGCCTTCTGGTCAAACACGTATGTCAGCACCGATGCCACGGCCATGACGGCAGGAGCCGTCGCGTTCTACCTTGCCGTCAGAGCGTGGACCGATCCTCGGTGGATGTGGCTTTTCGGCGCTGCGGCCGTCGTTTCGACGGTTGTCAAGCTGCAGAACCTCCTGCCGTTCGCAGCCTTGGCCTTGTTCTTCCTGTTGGAGCGGATACGCGAATACCGGGTGCGGCCTGACGGAGGTTGGGTCAAGAGTGTCCTGATGCACCGGACGGTTCTCATCGGTATCGGTTCGCTCGTGATGTCGGCGGCTGGCGAGGTCGCTTGGCTGTCGGTCAGATCAGCCTTGGCTGTCGGGGATGCCGGCTCGCTGTTCGTCCCGGCCCCGTTCTCGCTTGCCGCATTCACGGAGGAACTGTTCCGCTTCCTGCCCGGGATGGCGGAGGGTGCGCTCGATCCCGCGCAGACAGGGCCCGGTGCCATCGTTCCAGTCGGGGTGTTGTCGCTGCTGGTCGTCGGCGGAGTCGTCGGTCTCTGGGCATCATCGCCCGGTCTCTCTTCGTCCAGCAACCTTGCGGCGTCCGTGTTGGCGGTGGCCATCTTCTCTGCGCCGATGCTCGCTGCGGTGTCCGCTGTCATGACCGGCCAATACATCGCGCTGGTGCCTCGCTACGGTCTGTCGCTCCTCCCGTTGACGATCGCTTGCGCAGCCGCACTGTTCGCTCCGCGGCGAGCGATGCAGGTACCGACTGCAATCGTCGCGCTTGGATGTTTCGCGCTCGTCCTCACCATCCCGCACTGATCTGCCGTCGGGACCGTCTTCACGGTCCCGACGGCGGGACAGCTGATTCCGGGTCAGGTCCGGTTGCGCGGCTGAGGCACCGAGTCGGGCTCCAAGCGCTCGATCTCCGCGGTCTCAAGGCGCTCGGCGGGAGTCACCAGCTGGTCGTCACGGGTGATCTCCGCGCCTGCTGAGCGGACGAAGACGCGTCTGAGCAACACCACCGTGAGGACCGAATCGACCAGGAAGATGATGGCCAGCGTCTTCCAGCCGAACGGCGGCTCCCAGCCGTCAGTGAAGACCATGTCCGACAAGCTGCCGTTCGCGCCGACGATGTACCGGCGCAGGACCATGACGAACGCCAGAAGATGGCCGAGGAAGAGGAACGCGTAGGCGCCGGTGACGAAGTGGCGAACCCGGCCGTCTGCACCGAGACCGGCGTCGTCGAGGGCGACACCGGCGGCGATGAGGAGGCAGATGAAGATGGCGAGCATGTAGCGGCCCTGCCAGATGAACCCGTGCTGCGCATAGACGGCCACCTGGGTGATGCCGGGGACCAGGATGCAGACGGCGAGCAACACCCAGATCGCCCACTTCGTGCTCCGTTTGCCCCAGAGCAGGGCGACGGCCACGAGCAGGGTGATACAGCTCGTCCAGGCGGCGATCGTCAGCGATGGAGCGCTCGTGTCGACCCAGCCGAACACGCCGACCATCCCGAACAGGAAATCGACGGTCTGGAGCTCGGTGAACAGGAACACGAACGCGAGGCTCACCGGGCTGACCGCGGAGGGAGGCGTCTGCGCGGCGAGGGTCGGCGGGTTCAGGTACCAGAGCACCGAGGCGATCCCGACGACCCCGAGCGCGAGGACGAGCGCCCATGCGATCGGCGTGCGGAACAGACGCAGGATCCGGTCGCGCTCGCCGAGCAGCATGGCGACGAGGGCGATCACGAGCAACCAGAGCAGCGAGATGCTCCTCGTGCTGATCAGGAATGACGCGGTGAGCAGCGCGAAGCCGGCTTGCTCGACGAGGCGGCGGCCGACCTGCCGCCCTCGGAACGTGGCGAGCAGGGTGGCGAAGAGCCCACCGGCGGCCGCGACCTCGAGACCGTTGGGGTTGATCGACCCCGCGAGGTAGACGACCATCGGGGTGACCGCGATTGCTGCTCCCGCGACCGCCCATCGGAATCGGGGGAGCAGGGTCAACTGCATGAACATGATCCCCAGTGCCATCGCGCAGAGGACCGCGCCGGCGATCCGCATGCCGAAGAAGGCGGCGTCGCCGGTGAGGAACAATGACGGCCAGCCGACGAGTACGTAGAAGACGGGACTGTTGAGCCCTGCGGACGTGCCGGTCGTGACGAGCGTCTGGTCGGTGTTGCGGACCGGGAGCTGACAGTCGGCGGTGACCTCGGGTTTGAATGCGAAACAGACGAGGTCGTGAGCGTTCGCGATGTTCTCGGGGACGGTCGCGGCCGTCAGGGTCGGGTTTCCGGCCCAGGGGCCGGGTACAAGTTCTCCGCGGGCCACAGCTGCCGCCTTGATCGCGTGGGACGGTTCATCCGGGACCGAGCCGATCGGAGAGGCCAGCGCCCAGAGCATGCTCGGCACGAGGACGGCGATGAATGCGACCAGGAAGGTGAGCCAGCGACGCTGCTCCCAACGGTGCGTCGTCTCCATCGAGGTCGGGGACGAGGTGAGGGGCGAGGCCATGGAGGTCCGGTCCAATCGGTGGCGAGCGAACGGCGGCGCCGTCCGCGCGCGGAATCGCAGCCGTCAGTCATCCTACCGTCGGCATGCCTGGGCGGCCGGTGACCGGAGGGCGGTTCGCGAGGCCCGCCCCGGACACGGCGAGCCCGAAGCCGTCTCGGGGTCCGTACGGCCCTCGGGCGACTGGTAACCGCCGACCGTCTTGTACGATCGGAGGGCCATGCTCCGAGATGAAGGGACGACCTCATGCGTGTCCCGCCCCTCGATCCGACCGCGCGGTACGGAGGCTCGGATTTCCGGCGCTAGCGACGTTCCGCCCCCGGCAGCAGCACGCCGCGGGCCGAACGGGGCCGTCCTCATCCTCGCTGCGACCGCGATCGGTGGCGGTGCCGGATACGTCCTCCAGCTCCTCGCCGGTGCGGCACTCGGAACCGCCCTGTACGCCCCCTTCTCCGTGTTCTGGTCTGCGCTGTACCTGTTGGTCAGCGCGCTCTCCGGTGTGCAACAGGAGGTTGCCAGAGCATCGCGTCCGGTCGATACCCGTGCCGCGACGGCTCCGAGGCGCGCGCCCGTCGTGCGCAACTTCGCCGTGGTCGCGGCTGTGCTCGTCGCAGCGGTGGTCACTGCGTCCGCCTGGTTGTGGGTCGGCACGGTGTTCCCGGATGACGGATGGTCGCTCGTCCTGCCGCTCGTGATCGGCCTCTCGGCCTACGTGATCGTGGCAGCCACCGCCGGCGTCTTGTATGGACTGGCCATGTGGACGTCCGTGGCAGCGTTCACCATCGTCGACGGCGTCCTGCGCTTCGCGATCGTCGGGGTGATGTTGCTCTCGACCGACGACGTCCATGTCCTCGCCTGGGGTGTCGTCGCACCGTTCGTCCTGACTCCGATCCTGCTCTGGCCGTTCGTCCGATCCGGGGTGATCGGTCGCTTCACGATCGACGTCGGCCCGAGACCGCTCACTTGGAACGTCTTGCGCACGGTCGTGGCGTCGACCGCGACCGGGATCATGGTGAGTGGTCTGCCGCTCGTGATCCAGGCGACCGGCGACACGGTCTCGCCCGACGCGTTCGGTTCACTGACGTACGCCATCACCTTGACGCGCGCACCGATCGTCATCGTCGTCCTCGCCTTGCAGAGCTACCTGGTGATCGTGTTCCGGTCGCATGCCGAGGCGGTCCTCAGCTGGGTGGTCAAACTGGGTGTCCTGGTCCTCGCCGCCGCCGGATTGTTGGGCCTCCTCGGTTGGTGGCTCGGGCCCTGGGCGCTCGGCGTGCTCTTCGGCCGCGACGAGGTGCTCGCCGGGGGGACGATCGGGTTGCTCATCGCGACCGCCGGGCTGGTCGGCGTCCTCTGCGCCACGGGCTCCGCCACCTTGTCCCGCTCCCAGCACGGGGCGTTCAGTGCCGGCTGGGTCGCTGCCGCGCTCGTCCTCGTCGCCGCGCTCGCCCTGCCTCTCGGGCTGCATGAGCGGACGCTGCTCGCGCTCACCATCGGACCGCTGACGGGCCTCGTCGTCCACGCCGTCGCGCTCCTCCGCCGTCCGCGAGAGCGTGCGTGACCGGGAACAGCTTCGCCGGGTTGCGGATCATCGCTGCGCTCGTGGTCCTGGTGCGGCACTCACTGATCGTCCTCGACGACGCCATCTCGCCGTTCGGCCCGGTCGGAATGGACGACCTCCCCGCGCTCGGTCTGTGGGTGTTCTTCGTCGTGTCGGGGTTCCTCCTGCCAGCTGCGTGGGAGCGGCGCCCCCGTTTGGTGCGTTACGTCGCCGCCCGGGTCCTGCGGGTCTTCCCGGGTCTGTTCGTCGCGCTGCTCGTCACAGTCCTCGGCATCGGTCTGGCGGCGACCGCCCTGCCGCCCGGGGAATACCTCGGCCATCCCCAGACGCTCGTGTTCCTCGCCGACAACCTCACGCTCCTCCCGAACTACGTCCTCCCGGGCGTCTTCGAGTCGAACCCGTACCCGGTCGCCGTGAACGGCGCGCTCTGGTCGATCGGCCCTCTGTTCGTGTTGTACCTGCTCGTGCCCGTCGTCGGGAGTATTCCGCTGCGGGGCCTGCGAGCCGCGACCTGGTCGGGCATGGTCGTCGTGTGCTGGCTCGCGCCGGTGCTCGAAGCCGTGGGCACGGACGGGATCGTCTGGGGCAACTTCACCCACGACATCCTGCGGGTCGGGGCGTTCTTCAGCGCGGGAGCGGCCATCCGTGAGTGGCGGCTGCCCCTGCGGGGTCCGGCGGCGCTGACGGCTGGTTCGATCCTCGCCATCGTGATGGTCGTCGTCCCCGACCTCACCTGGCCGGTCGCGCACGTGACGGTGCCCTACCTGCTGGTGTACCTCGGATCACGCCCGATCCCGGTGCTGCGTTCCCTCGGTCGGTTCGGCGACCCGAGCTACGGGATCTTCCTGATCGGCTTCCCCGTCCAGCAGCTGCTCATCCACGGCAACCCCGAACTCGACTGGATCCCGAGCATCCTCTGCACCGCCGCGGTCTCGGTCGCCTTCGGCTACGGGTTGTGGTGGTTCGTCGACCAGCCGATCGCGAGGCTCAGGCTTCGCGGGACCCGTCGTCCCGCTGCAGCTCGCCCAGTCGCCGTTCCAGTTCCCTGATCCGCAGGTCTTGGAGTGCGCTCTCCTCGGCGAGCGTGCGGGAACGTTGTTCGAGCGTGGTGAGCTCCGAACTGTGCTGGATACTGACGAGGAACAGGATGAAGATGCTGACGAAGAAGACGAGGTTGGTCGGGATCTCGACGCCGATGAGCTGAGCCGCCCAGACGAGGACTTGCGGGAAGACGCCGATGACGAGCGCCAGGAGACCGGCGATCAGCCACCAGACGGCGTGCCGCTCGCGCAGGGAGCGGCGGCGGAGCATCTCGATGACGATCCCGAGGGTGAGGAGCGCTCCGACGATGCCGA
Source organism: Plantibacter sp. CFBP 13570 (assembly GCF_014841395.1). NCBI lineage: Bacteria > Bacillati > Actinomycetota > Actinomycetes > Micrococcales > Microbacteriaceae > Plantibacter > Plantibacter sp. CFBP 13570. The sequence goes on from NZ_JACYTW010000003.1 coordinate 83,405, forward strand.
GGATGTAGGTACCGAGCGGCATCATGCCGTCACCACCTCTCCTTCGCCCTTCAACGGTACCGGCGGTCGGATCAGGGCGAAGGCGAGCGCGAGTCCGGCCCTCGCCAGATATTTCGCCGCCTTGACCGGGTTGTGGGACGGAGTGCCACCGGCGCGCGGACGCATGGCGACGGGTACCTGCCTGATGACACATCCGGCGCGTGCGGCGATCACGAGTGACTCGATCGTGTCGCCGAGGTACTCAGCGGGGTAGTGCTCGGCGAAGAGACGCACGGCGCGTGGTCCCGTCGCGCGGAACCCGCTCGTCGTGTCGGAGAGGCGGGTGTGGGCGATCCGGCTGAGTACGCCGGAGAGCACGACCATCGCCCACTTACGCGGTCCTCGCACCTCGTAGTCGCCCTCGCCGGCGAATCGGGCACCGAGCACGAGGTCGGCCGTCTCGAGCTCCTCCACGAGTCGGACGACACCCTCCGGGTCGTGCTGGCCGTCGGAGTCGACCTGCACCACGTTGCGGTAGCCGTTCGCGATGGCGTACTTGAAGCCGGCGCGCATCGCGCCGCCCACCCCGAGGTTGAACGGTAGCTCGATCACCGCAGCACCGGCGGCGGAGGCCACGAGCGTGGTGTCGTCCGTCGAGCCGTCGTTCACCACGAGCACTGAGACACCGGGCAGTTTCCGGTGCACCTCGCGCACGACGTCTCCGACCGAGGCCTCCTCGTTGAGCGCAGGCATGACGATGAGGGTTCGGTCGAGAAGCGTGGCCATGCCGCCAATCCTACTCAGCCGTGGCGATCCACCAGCGTCGGACGTCAGGAGAGGATGTGGGTGCGGAGGACTTTGAGGCCGGCGCGATCCTTCGCCGACAGTGCCTTCGGGAGCTGGAGGATCGCGTTCAGGCGAGAGGTGAGGTGTGTTCGCGCGACCCGGGCCGATTTCGTCCAGCCGAGTGCGCGCTGCCGCTCCGACTCTTCGGCGAAGACCTGACGCTCCTGTTGGAAACGCCGTCCGTCGACCGCCGTGTAGGACGACACGCTCCCGGTGTGTCGCCGGTACCGGAAGACGGGAACGTCGTCGACGACGAGTGATCCGCCGTTCCGGAAGATCTCCATCATGAGCGCGAGATCTTGAACGACTTGGAGGTCGTGCCGGAATCCGAAGCGTCGCACCGTCGCGACCTTCCAGCTGACCGACGGGAAGTACGCCCAGTTGCCGCGGAGGAGGCTGGTCGTCAGACGTTGGCCGGACAGCAGCTCCGGTTTCGGGCCACGGGGGCGCAGCAGCGCCTTCACCCGGTCACCCACCGGCCGTACGAGGTGTCCGTCCTCGTCGATCACCTCGACGCCCGGCTGGATCAGATCGGCTTCCGGGAACTCGGTGGCAAGGACGGACATGCGGGCGACGAAGTCCGGGAGGAGTTCGTCGTCACAGCCCATGAGCACACAACGATCGGCTGTGGCGAGGTCGATGCACCGGTCGAAGTTGCGGCTGACCCCCAGGTTCTCGGCGTTGCGCAAGACCTCGATCCTCGGATCGCCGAGCGACCTCGCCCACTCACCAGGTGCGAGGTCCGGGTAGACGTCGTCGACGATGACGAGTCTCCAGTCCTGATCGGTCTGGGCGAGCACGCTTTCGACGGCGACCCTGAAGTGGTCGAAGCGTCCGTAGAAGGGCATCATGATGTCGAGCGTCACTCGGGTAAGCTAGCAACGTTTCTCGGGCAGTGCGGCATTCCTCGAAAGAACGCCCGGCCCGACCACACGATTCGATCCAGAGCGGAACCCCATGACTGAAACCCCTGTGACGCCGGCTCCCACGACGCCAGCCCCCGTCAAGAAGGCCGTCATCACCGGTATCACCGGCCAGGACGGCAGCTACCTCGCAGAACTCCTGTTGTCGAAGGGGTACGAGGTGCACGGCTTCGTGCGGCGCGCGTCCACCTTCAACACCGGCCGGATCGACCACATCTACGACCCCGAGACGACCCACGACGGTTCGCCCCGACTCCAGTTGCATTTCGCCGATCTGGCCGACGGCTCGCGCCTCGCAACACTGCTCGCCGAGATCCAGCCCGACGAGGTCTACAACCTCGCCGCCCAGTCCCACGTGCGCGTCAGCTTCGACGAGCCCGAGTACACGGGCGACACGACCGGCATCGGGACGGTCCGTCTCCTCGAGGCCATCCGCCAGATCGGTCTCCACTGCCGCTTCTACCAGGCGTCGAGCTCCGAGATGTTCGGTGCGACGCCACCGCCGCAGAACGAGGAGACCCCGTTCTACCCGCGTTCGCCCTACGGCGTCGCGAAGGTCTACTCCTACTGGATCACCCGGAACTACCGTGAGGCCTACGGCATGTTCGCGGTCAACGGCATCCTGTTCAACCACGAGTCGCCGCGGCGTGGTGGCACCTTCGTGACCCGCAAGATCACCCGTGCCGCCGCGCGCATCGCCGCCGGCCAGCAGGACTTCCTGTACATGGGCAACCTCGACGCCGTCCGCGACTGGGGCTACGCGCCCGACTACGTCGAGGGCATGTGGCGGATGCTGCAGGCCGACGAACCGACCGACTTCGTCCTCGCCACCAACACCGCGTACACGGTCAAGGACTTCCTCCAGTTCTCCTTCGAGCGGCTCGACCTCGACTGGGAGAAGTACGTCAAGTTCGATGAGCGCTACCTCCGTCCCACCGAGGTCGACGCGCTGATCGGCGACTATGCGAAGGCCGAGTCGGTCCTCGGCTGGACCCCGAAGGTGCTGCCACCGCGCCTCGCGCAGATCATGGTCGACTCCGACGTCGCCGAGCTCGAGGCGTCGGGCAAGCCCTACATCGACACCGCGGAGGTCTAGGCGCGGTGCGCGTCCTCCTCACGGGTGGTGCCGGCATGCTCGGTTCGAGCATCGCCGAGGTCTGGCCCACGCTCCGCGCCGCCGACGAACTGATCGTGGCGACGCGCGCGGACGCCGACCTCACCGATCGTGCCGCCGTCGCCGCCCTCATCGGGCGCACGTCGCCGGACGCGATCGTGCACGCCGCCGCGAAGGTAGCCGGCATCCAGGCGAAGCTGCAGCGTCCCACCGACTTCCTGCTCGACAACCTCCTGATCGACACCTCGGTCATCCGAGGCGCGATCGACGCCGGCGTCCCCGAGCTGCTCTACGTGTCGAGCGCGGCGATCTACCCCGAGGGGCTCCCACAGCCGATCGGTGAGGGCGCGCTCCTCAGCGGCACGCTGGAGGGCGCGAACGAGGGATATGCGCTCGCGAAGATCGCCGGGACGAAGCTCTGCGAGTACGCGAGTCGGCAGTACGGGTTCGCCTATCGCGCAGCAGTGCCGTCGAACCTCTACGGCCCGGGCGACGACTACACCCACGGTCAGGCGCACCTCATCGCCGCCGCCCTCGGTAAGGTGCACGCCGCCGTGACGAGCGGCTCCGACGAGGTCGAGGTCTGGGGCGACGGCACCGCCCGACGCGAATTCACCTACACGCCCGATCTCGCGGCGTGGCTCGTCACGCAGCTCGGCTCACTCGACCCATGGCCCGTCACGCTCAACCTCGGGCCGGGTGTCGACCACAGCATCACCGAGTACTACGAAGCAGCTGGTCGCGCCGCCGGCTTCACCGGTCACTTCCGGTACGACGACACCAAGCCTTCCGGCGTGCACCAGCGCCTGCTCGATTCGGCCGCCGCCCGTGCGCTCGGCTGGAACCCCACCACCCCGCTCGCGGCCGGCGTCGCCGCGAGCTACCACGCCTATCTCGCAGCTCAGGAGCCACAGACAGCATGACCGACGACACCTTCGACTCCGGTTTCCCCCTCGCCACCTCCTCCTGGGATGCCGCGGAGTACGCCGCCATCCAGCGCGTCGTCGACAGCGGCCGCTTCACCATGGGTCCGCTCGTCGCGCAGTTCGAGCGCGATTTCGCCAGTGCGTTCGGCGCCGGGTTCGGCGTCATGGTCAACTCCGGGTCGAGCGCGAACCTCCTCGCGATCGCCGCAGCCGTCCTCGACGACCGGGTCGACCTGCAGGCGGGCGACGAGGTCCTGGTGCCCGCCGTGTCGTGGGCCACCACCTACTACCCCCTCCAGCAGTACGGCCTCATCCCGAGCTTCGTCGACATCGACGTCGACACCCTCAACCTGGACCTGTCGCTCGCCGAGGCCGCCATCACCCCGCGCACCAAGGCGATCTTCGCGGTCAACCTCCTCGGCAACCCGAACGACTTCGCGGCGCTCACGGCACTCGCCGAACGTCACGGTCTCCTCCTGCTGGAGGACAACTGCGAGTCGCTCGGCGCGAAGGACGACGGTCGGTTCGCCGGAACGGTCGGAGCGATGGGCACGTTCAGCGCCTTCTTCTCCCACCACATCTCGACGATGGAAGGCGGGATGATCCTGACGGACGACGAGGCCACGGCGCAGATGCTCATCTCGCTGCGGGCCCACGGCTGGACCCGTGGACTCCCCGAGCAGAACGCCGTCCACGACAAGTCGGGCGACGAGTGGGACGACCTCTTCCGCTTCGTGCTTCCCGGTTACAACGTCCGTCCGCTCGAGATGTCCGGCGCGATCGGCATCGAGCAGATCCAGAAGGTCCCACAGCTCATCGCGGGTCGTCGGGAGAACGCCGTGTACTGGACGGAACGTTTCGCCGACCTGGATTCCGTGCGCATCCAGCGCGAGCAGGGCGAGAGCAGCTGGTTCGGCTTCTCCCTCGTGCTCGAGGGCGCGCTCGCCGGCCGACGCAAGGAGGTCGTACAGGCGTTCGCTGCCGAGGGGATCGAGTCACGGCCCATCGTGGCGGGCAACTTCACGAAGAACCCGGTCATGAAGTACCTCGACGCGAAGGTCCCGGCCGAACTCCCCGCCGCCGACAAGATCCACGAGGACGGGCTGTTCGTCGGCAACCACCACTTCCCGGTCCACGCCGGTATCGACCGCGTGTACGACGTGGTGGCCAAACTCTCCTAGGCTGGGTCTGCGCGGCCGCCCCACCGGTCCGCAGCAGCTTCCGTTCCACTGTCCACCTCTTCCCCCAAACCGACGAGGACCGTGCACCGTGACCCAGCCGATCAACGCGCCATCGAACGACGTCCTGACCCTCGACGAGGCGGCCTCGCGGCTCCTCGGCTGCCGGGCGGTGCTGTTCGACCTCGACGGCGTCATCACCCCGACCGCCGAGATCCACATGCACGCCTGGGCGAAGCTCTTCACCGACGAGCTCGTCGCCCACGGGATCACCGAGCCGTACACCGACGCCGACTACTTCCAGTACATCGACGGCAAGCCGCGGTACGACGGGGTGCGCGCGATGCTCGCGTCACGCGGCATCACGCTTCCCGAGGGTTCGCCGACCGACGCGCCTGAGCTGGAGACCGTGTGCGGTCTCGGCAACCGGAAGAACTCGGTGTTCACGGCCGTCCTGGAAGCGGACGGCATCGCCGCGTACCCAGGATCGTCGACCTTCCTCGACACGGTCGAGGAGGCAGGGCTCGCGGTCGCCGTGGTGTCGAGTTCCAAGAACGCCGAGGTCGTCCTCCGAGCGGCAGGACTCGGTGAGCGGTTCCCGGTCGTGATGGACGGCGTCGTCGCCGCGCGCGAGGGGATCGCCGGCAAGCCCGCGCCGGACACCTACGTCGAGGCCGGTCGTCTGCTCGGTTACGCGCCGTCTGAATGCGTCGTCGTCGAGGACGCGCACTCCGGGGTCGAGGCCGGTCGACGTGGCGACTTCGGTCTCGTGCTCGGCGTCGACCGCGGCATCGGGCACCAGGCGCTCATCGATGCGGGAGCCGACGTCGTGGTCGACGACCTCGACGAGCTCGTCGACCCACTGCGGTCGGCTTCGCGAACAGCGGGGCCGGACGATCCGGCCGACTCTCAGACCTTCACGGCACCCCACGACTCCTCCGAGGACCAGGCATGAACCACATCACCAGCGACCCGCTCGACCGTCACCGGTTCCCGCTCGACGACTGGGCGCTCGTCGAGACCCATGTCGACGCGGACGACGAGGGCACGACCGAGACCCTGTTCGCGCTCGGCAACGGCTACCTCGGCTTCCGCGGCAACGTCGAGGAGGGCCGCGACGGCCACGTCCACGGCACGTTCATCAACGGGTTCCACGAGACCTGGCCGATCCGTCACGCCGAGGAGGCGTTCGGCTTCGCCCGCGTCGGTCAGACGATCGTCAACGCGCCCGACACGAAGGTCGTGCGCCTCTACGTCGACGACGAGCCCTTGATCCTCAACGACGCCGACCTCCTGAGCTTCGAGCGTCGCCTCGACTTCAAGACCGGTGTCCTCAGCCGTGAACTCGAATGGCGGACGCCCTCGGGCAAGCGGGTCCACATCCGCTCCCGTCGCATGGTGTCCTTCACCGACCGCCATCTCGCGGTCCTCGACTACGAGGTCACGTTGCTCGACGCGGACGCGTCGCTCGTGCTCTCCAGCCAGATCATCAACCGGCAGGACCGTCAGGACGACTACCTCACGAACGCACCCGAGCCGGGGATGGGCGACCCGCGCAAGGCGGAGTCCCTCACCGAGCGGGTGCTGCAGCCGCGGTACAAGCTCATCGACGGTCCGCGCGCGATGCTCGGGTACCAGACGACGAACTCCGGCATGACGATCGTGGCGGGTGCCGACCACACGATCGAGACCGAGAACGAATACGAGGTCTCGACGCACATCGAGGCCGACCTCGCGAAGCACGTGTACACGATCCGCGGCCGCGCAGGTGTGCCCACGAAGCTCACCAAGATCATCAGCTACCACACCTCCAACGCCGTCCCTCCGAAGGAACTCGCCGACCGCTGCGCCCGCACGCTCGACCGTTCCGCCGAGAACGGCATCGAGTCGGCGATCCGCAACCAGGAGCTGTGGCTCGAGGACTTCTGGGCGCGCTCCGACGTCGAGGTCCACGGACAGCCGGCCATCCAGCAGGCGACCCGGTGGAACCTCTTCCAGCTGGCGCAGGCGTCGGCACGCACGGACGGCGGCGGTGTCGCGGCGAAGGGCGTGTCCGGCTCCGGGTACGGCGGCCACTACTTCTGGGACACCGAGGTCTACGTCCTCCCGTTCCTCAGCTACACGGCACCGCTCGTCGCGCGGAACGCCCTCCGGTTCCGTCAGAACATGCTCGACGCCGCCCGCTCCCGCGCGACCGAGCTCAACCAGCACGGCGCCCTGTTCCCGTGGCGCACGATCAACGGGCTCGAGTCGTCCGCGTACTACGCGGCCGGCACGGCGCAGTACCACATCGACGCCGACATCTCCTATGCGCTGCGGCAGTACGTCGCGGCGACGGGGGATGAGGACTTCCTCGCCCGCGGAGCCGTCGACATCTTCGTGGAGACGGCGCGCATGTGGGCCGACCTGGGCTTCTGGCGCGCGAACGGCAAGGACTCGTTCCACATCTACGGGGTCACGGGGCCCGACGAGTACACGACCGTCGTGAACGACAACCTCTACACCAACGTCATGGCGCGGTCGAACCTGCTGTCGGCCGTCGAGGCCGTGGAGCGCCTCCGCGAGGACGATCCGGCCTCCTTCGAACGCCTGGTCACGCGGCTCTCGCTCGACGACGCCGAGGTCCGCGAGTGGCAGCGCGCCGCCGAGCACATGCACATCCCCTTCGACAAGCGGCTCGGCATCCACCCGCAGGACGCCCAGTTCCTCGAGAAGGAGCTGTGGGACCTCGACCACACCCCTCCCGAGCACCTCCCGCTGCTCCTGCACTTCCACCCGCTCGTCATCTACCGGTTCCAGGTGCTCAAGCAGGCGGACGTCGTGCTGGCGCTGCTCCTGCAGGGCGACCACTTCACCGACGAGGAGAAGCTCGCCGACTTCGACTACTACGATCCGCTGACGACGGGCGACTCGACCCTGTCGGCGGTCGTGCAGTCGATCATCGCCGCCGAGGTCGGGTACCAGCGTCTCGCGCTCAAGTACTTCTGGTCGGCGCTGTTCGTCGACCTCGCGAACCTGCACCGCAACACCCCGGACGGCGTGCACGTCGCCTCCACCGGTGGCGTGTGGAGTGCGCTCGTGCTCGGCTTCGCCGGGATGCGTGACCACGGCGGCGTGATCTCCTTCTCGCCGCGTCTGCCGGTCGACTGGCAGGGCATCACCTTCCGGCTCACGGTCAAGGGAACGCGCGTGCGCATCTCCGTCCGGCGCACCGAGATGCGGTTCACCGTCGAGGAGGGCGATTCCGCCTCGTTCGTCGTCGGCGGCGGCAACGTCCTCGTCGAGGCCGGGACGACGGTCACCGTTCCGCTCGACAACCAGGGTCCGCACCTCGTCGGCGAGCCGAGCGCGAGCGACATCGAGGGCAGCCGCCGTGCCGACGGCTCACTCATCACCGTCTCGATGCCGACCATCGCGCTCGGCCCGGCCGACACCGAGTCGATCCCGGTCATCCAGCCGCAGTCGGAGTGAGGCGACGCGGCTGGATGGCGGTGGCCCGTCGGCCAGCCGCGGCCGTGTCAGGCGAGTGTGGTCCGGAAGGTCTCGAGCGTGCGTGTCGCCACGCGTTCCCAGGAGAACTGCTTGGCGCGTTCCCTGCCCTGATCGGCGAGTTCGGCCATCCGTGCGGGGTCACTGACCGCCGTCGTCATGGCAGTGGCGATCGACTCGAGCGAATGGGGATCGAAGTACTCGGCCGCATCGCCGGCGACCTCGCGGTACACGGGGATGTCGGAGATGAGCACGGGGAGCCCCGCCATCATGGCCTCGAGGGCGGGCAGGCTGAAGCCGTCGTGGAACGACGGCATGGCGAGCGCGGTCGCGGTCTCGTAGAGGTGACCGAGTTCCTCGCTGGTCAACCAGGATCGCAGCTCGACCCAGTCGTGCATGCCGACCTCGTCGACGACGGCGCGCAGAGGGTCCTCACCGTGGCTGCCGGTGATGACCACCCGAGGGCGGATCGCCTCGTCAACGAGCGGCAACGCCCTGATGAGACCAGCCCAGTTCTTGTGCGGGCGCCGGTTGCCCGTCGCCAGGATGAAGGGGTGCTCCTTGTCCGGTCGTCGTTCGCCCATCGGCAGGGCGGTTCCGGCGAGGGGGATGAGGTCGATGCGGTCTGCCGGGAAGCCGAGGTAGGTGATGATCTCGCGCCGGGACACCTCACTGATGGTGATCATCCGGCTGGCGTTCCGTGCACCCAGGCGCTCCATGAACTTCACGGGTTCCGTGAACGCCGGGGTGCTCATCATCTGGGGCTGGCTCCAGTAGAGCATGTCGTGCATGGAGATCACGGTGGGCATGCTGCTCCGGGCAGGACCGAGCAGAGCCGGGCAGTGCAACAGATCCGCACCGTGACGCTTCGCGATACGACCGATCGACCAGAGCTCGCCGATCGCCCACCGGAAACGGTTCTCGCCGCTGATACCGGTGTCGATCATGTCCCCGGGGAACCAGGAACGGTCGAGCTGGTATCCCTCTTTGCTGGCGAGTCCGACGAACTCGAATTCACTGCCGAGTCGGCCGATCTCGCGGTACAGCTCGCGCGCGTAGGTCTCCATACCGCCTTTCGTTCCGGTGTACGAGAGGAGGTCGACGGCTACGCGGGGCATAAGGCACGAGGATACCAGTGGGGCGGGCGGGATAGGCTGGTCCGCGGTCCGATGAGCGGTGAGGGGCGGGTCCATGCCAGCAACAGCAGCAGTCGACGGACGCGTCTCCGTCGCCCTGTGCACCTACAACGGCGCCGTGTTCCTCGAAGAGCAGTTGGCCAGCATGCTCGCGCAGACCGTGCTCCCGGGCGAGATCGTGGTCAGCGACGACGGTTCGACTGACGGGACATCCGCCATCGTCGAGCGCTTCGCCGCTGAGTCGTCCGTCCCGGTGCGCGTCCTGCGGAATCCGAGTCCACTCGGCGTCACGAAGAACTTCGAGGGGGCGATCCGCGCGACCACGGGGAGCCTGATCGTCCTCTCCGATCAGGACGACGTGTGGCGGCCCGACCGCGTCGAGCGTGCCCTGGCCGCCTTCGACGCGCGTCCGGAGCTGCAGATGGTGTGCTCGGACGCCCGGCTCGTCGGAGCCGACGGGGTGTCCCTCGGCACCACGCTCTTCGCGTCGCTGTCGATCGGCCCGCACGAACGCGACGGGATCCGGGCTGGTGATGCTTTCGGCGTGTTGCTGCGACGCAACCTCGTCACTGGCGCGACCGCGATGTTCCGACGTGCGGTCTTCGACGCGGCCGCGCCGTTCCCCGCACCGTGGGTCCACGACGAGTGGTTGGCGATCGTCGCCGCATCACGAGGACCGATCGAGTTCCTGGATGAACCGCTCGTCGACTACCGGCAGCACGGCGCGAACCAGATCGGGATCGTCGAGCCGACGCTGGCGTACAAGGTCTCGAGGCTGATGCAGCCGGGGCGCCAGCGCAACCGCGACATCGCAGATCGCGTCGCCGGGCTCGCTTCCTGGCTCGACGAGGCCCGTGAGCCCGCACCGCTCGCCGATCGCTCGGCCGTCGTCGCCAAAGCGGCCTTCGAGCGGTTCCGGGCCGATCTCGCCCCGGCTCGGTGGCGACGGATCCTCCCCGTCATGCTGCGTGCTCCCCGCGGCGAGTACCAGCGGTATGCGAGCCAGGGGGCACTGGACATCGTGAGGGACCTGCTGCAGCCGGCCTAGCCTCGGGTCAGATGCCACATGGCCGCGCCGACCAGGACGACGCCGAGGGCGATGAGGCCGCCCCGCCAGGGCGCCCGATGATGCGCGGCGAGGAGGAGCAGCGCCATCACGACGAGCTCCCGGGCGTTCACGAGCCAGGCCGCGAGCTGCAGGTCCTGGAGGGCGACGAGGCCGACCGGGAGGGACAGCAGCACGCCGACCGCTTTGATCGGACTCGCCCAGCGCATCCGGCTCTCGGCCTGGAGGACCGCTGTGATCGACCAGGCGACGACCGAGGGAGCGACCGACAGGGCGAGGACGGGGACGAGTGCGAGGGCGGGGTCCCAGTCGTCTGCGAGGAAGGGGGCCACGATCAGCTCAACCCCGATGCTCGTCGCCACGGCGGCCACGACCGCCAGGACCAGCGATCGTCGGAGCGAAGCTTCCGTGACCGCGACGATCTCGGACCCTCGGCCGTCACGTGCCGCCTCGGTGAGGGCCGGCCGGAGGACGTTGACCGCGGCAAGCGCCGCCGCGTCGCCGATGCTGCGTGACAACGACATGGCGAATGCGTATTGCCCCAGGCGCGACCCGCCCGCAAGACCCCCGATCGAGAGGCGGTCGGTCTGTCCCTGTCCCCAACCGAGGAGGGCGAAGAGCGCCGTGTGCAGGTAGTCGCGGAACACGCCGCCGGTCAGCTCCGAGGGTCGCGTCCCGGTGTCTGCTCCACGTCCCAGTCGCGCCGCTCGCCGACGGTTGAGGACGGCGAACCCGGCTTCGGCGAGGAGCGCCTGCAGCGCGCTCGCGAGGAGCGACCCTGTCGCGACCAGCGTCGGCACGCTGCACAGGAGGGAGCAGGTCGACGACCATGCCTGATTCGATGCGATGTCCTTCCAACGCCCCGATCGCTGCAGTCTGACCAGGGCATCGATACCGGCGGCCGACGCGGCGGGGACGAGGACGAACGGCGCGAGGGCGAGCGCCTGCCACCGGTCCTGCTCCGCGTGTGTGAGGAGGAGCGCCATGACGACGACCGAGAGGAGGGCTCCTCCGACGACGGCGGACCACACCCGGAATCGTCCGATGAAGCGTGCCCCGGAAGCGGTCCCGTCGTGGACGACGGCGGTCTGCCGAGCGGCCGTGTCGCCGACGGTCTGGACCAGCGTGAGGGCGAGGACCATCCACGCGTACATGCCGACGACGGACGGCGCGAGGCTCGCGGCCAAGACGAGCATGATGAGCGCCGAGGCCGCGCGCGGCAGGACCCGCTCGAGCACCGACCACGCGAGGTTGATCATCGAGGCGTCACAGGTAGAGCGTCCGGAGACGGAGGCTCTCGACGAGTCGACCGGCCCGAGAGCAGAGCCGCTCGACTGCTCGACGGCGCCGCAAGCTCGACGGGCGGCTCGACAGGAGGAGGAGGACCCCGGAGCTGACGGCCGCGGGCATGGACCACCAGGGCGACCGTGGCATACCGGCGGGCCGGTGCTCCCGGTACAGCCTGACATTCGCGCGGCCGTAGGCGAAGAACTGCCTCGCGACCGAGCGGAGGTCGCCACGCAGGGTGTAGTCGAGGACAGCGTCGGGCACCGCGATCGTCTCGAAGCCGAGTCGTGCCGCGCGCCAGAAGAAGTCGGTCTCGTCACCGCCGCCGACGAACGACTCGTCGAACCCGCCGACGCGGTCGTAGACCGTTCGTGCGAAGCCGCAGTTTGCGCCGACCGGCCAAGGGACGTTCCACAGCGTGCGGTAGACACCCTCATCGCTGGTGACGAGGCGTCCGTCGGGCAGTCGTCGATCGACCGCCCCGCCGACGCATTCCGCACCCGCGGCGAACGCCCTGGTATGGGCGGTGAGCCAGCCCGGTCGAACGACGTCGTCCGCGTCGCACATCAGTACGATCCGCCCGCGCGAGGCTGCCACGCCGCTGTTCCTGGCGTGGTTGATCCCGGGTCTCCCGCTCGCGTCGACGAGGTTGACGCGAGCATCGAGACGGGCGTATCGCCTGACGATCTCGGCCGTGGAGTCGGAGGAACCGTTGTCCGCGACGACGATCTCGAACGCCTCGTCGCTTTCCTGGGTGAGGAGCGCGTCGAGCTGTCGATGCAGTGTGGCCGCCCCGTTCCGACAGGGGATGACGATCGAGAGCATAGGTCCCCTTCATGAGATGTGATGTTTGTATACTCGGTATTTTAGTTGATCGTGTCGACTGATTCGAGCGGGGATGAAGAATGGTACGGAAACGAGTGGGCTTGATCGTCGGGTCAGCCGAGATGGTCGCCCTGCGGGCGGCCTCCTCAGTGCCGAGCAATGACGTTCGTGTGGCGGCACTCCGGTCGTGGGGGGCGGCCATCGGCGGAGGGTGCGCGATCCATCACGGACTGCAGGTCCGCGCGGCTCGCCGTCTGGCGCTCGGGGAGGATTGCTTCGTCGCGGAGGATGTCACGCTGGATGCGCGGGGCGGCCTGTCCATCGGATCGCACGTGAGCATCAACAGCGGCGCGCAGATCTGGACGGCACAGCACGACCTCCGTTCGCATGACTTCGCCTTCGTGTCAGAAGCGGTCCGGATCGGCGACCGCGCATGGATCAGTGCTCGGGCGGTGATCCTTCCGGGGGTGACGATCGGTGAGGGGGCGGTCGTCGCGGCCGGCGCCGTCGTGAGTCGAGACGTCCCGGAATGGACCCTCGTCGGCGGCGTTCCCGCTGTCCCGATCACCTCGCGTCCACGGGCTGATTCCTATCGACTCGACGCGCGGCGGAACAAGGTGTGGTGGTGGTGACCGTGGCGTCGCTCTGGTCGGGGGGGGCGCACTGCGCCGGGCGGTTCCGGTGCTCGTCAGAGATACATGGTGCGATGCCGCACGCTACCGACGAGTCGACCTGCGCGGACTGCGATCCGCTCGACAGCCTTGCGTCGTCGTCGCGGGTCCGGCGCGACAAGCTGCGCTGCTGCGATCGCGATCACGACGGGAGCCTGCCACCACCGTGATCTCGGCATTCCCCAGGTTCGATGGGCGACATACAGGGCGACGGTTCCGAGGCCGTATCCGAAGAACTGCCGAGCGACGTCCGAGAGCTTCGATCGCAAGGCGTAGGAGACCAGTGCGTCCGGCACCGCCGTGGTCGGGAAGCCCGCGGCATGCGCGCGCCAGAAGAAGTCGGTCTCGTCGCCGCCTCCGCGGAACGACTCGTCAAAGCCCCCGATGCCGTCGAAGACCTCCCGGCGGAACCCGCAGTTCGCGCCGATGGGCGAGGGGACGTCCCAGTTCACGGTCACGACCCCCGGGATGTGGTCGATGACCGTACCGTCGTCGAGGGTGAACTCGACGCCGCCGCCCACGCATAGGGCTCCTTGGGTGAATGCCTGCGCGTGGCCGGCGAGCCAGCCGGGTTGCACGAGGTCGTCGGCGTCGCACAACAGGATGTACTGGCCATTGGCCGCTCGGATGCCGACGTTGCGCCCGTGATTGATCCCGATGGTCCCGTGGGCGCTCACCAGACGGACGCGGTCGTCGTGAGCATGGAACGTCTGGACCAGCTCTGCGGTGGTGTCGGTCGAGCCATTGTCGGCCACGATGATCTCGATGGGGAGGTCCGTCGCCTGCGCCAGGATGGCGTCGAGTTGGGATGCGAGCGTCCGCGAGCCGTTCCGGCACGGGATGACGATGGACAGCATGATGCTCCAGCTGGCTGGTCCGGCGCGGGGGGAGGATGCCACCATATCGTTTGGGCGCGGAGAAGTCCGGCGACGTCTGTTGTCTCTGTGTGCCTCATCGCCCGGTGCGTCTGAAGTCGTCCGGGACGTCGAACCCGTCGATGACGACGGCGGCCGGCCCGGCGACGAGGGAGCCTGCGGGGATGGGCCGGGTCACGACGGCGCCGGTGCCGATGACCGACCCCCGGCCGATGGTGACGCCGGGGAGGATCGTGACGCCGGCGGCGATCCAGACGTCGTCCTCGATGACGATCGGTTCCGTCTTGACCGACTGCTCGGGCCGGACGGGATGGAATCCGGTGTCGTAAATGCGGACGCCATCACCGATGGAGACGCGATCGCCGATGCGGATGGAGCGCTGAGCGTGGATCGTGGTGCCCTGGTTGATGAACACGCGGTCCCCCAGGATGAGTTCGCCCTCGGGGCTGGTCGACAGTGCTGAGCGCAGGGTCACGGCCCGCATCTTCAGCCGGGTTCCCGCTTCGAAGGACCCGAGGATCCGCAACGACGGAGAGCGTCCTTCGAAGACGGCGAGCCGTGGGGTTGCGCCTGCGAACAACCAGAGGAGGACACACGCGCGCATGAGGCCGGATCCGTTGGACCACACCTGCGTGCACCGCCGGAACAGGCGGCGGATCGGAGCGGGCATGCGGTGAACTCCCAAGGCTGGTGGTGGCACTAATATATGTCATATGTTAGATGAACATCAGACTGTTCGCTGCCGGAAGCGCGCGCTGGCCACGTCGCGCCCGTTCGACGGTCGACGATCGAAGGGCGCCCCATGACCGCAACCGTTCTCCATGTCACCGATTGCTATGCGGGCGGTATTCCGGTCGCCATCGACGCGTACGTCCGGAACGCGCCCGCCGGGGTCGAACACCATCTGCTCGCCGAGGTTCCGGTGGGGGCATCGGTCGACGAGAGCCTGTTCGACCGCTTCGCGTCGGTCACCGCGCTCGGTCGGAGCCGGCTCGGTGCCGTGCGCGCGATCAGGAGCGCACGGCGTCGGACGGGCGCGGACATCGTGCACGCCCACTCGAGTTTCGCCGGTGCGTACGCCCGTGTCGCCATGCGCAGCTCGCCGCGGTCCCGCATCGTCTACACCCCGCACTGTTACGCGTTCGAGCGTGCCGACCTCCCGCGATGGAGTCGTCGAGCGTTCCGTGCCGTGGAATGGTTGCTCTCGTTCAACGTCGAGACCATCGCCGCCTGTTCCGAGGGGGAGGCGGCAACCGCGGAACGGCGCGGACCCTTGCGGCCACGGGTGGTCCACGTGCCGAACGTGGTCGCGGTTCCGCCTCCCAGCGCTCGCCGGAACGATGACCCGGACCTCCATCGGCCGCTGCGGGTCACGAGTCTCGGACGCATCGCTCCGCAGAAGGATCCGATGCGGTTCGCCGAGGCGGTCGCGTCGATCCGGTCGGGCGGGGTCGAGGTCGCTCCCGTGTGGATGGGCGGCGGCCGCGTCGACGACGTCACCCGGCTGGAGGCGGCCGGCGTCCAGGTCACCGGTTGGATCCCGCACGCCGAGGTGGGCTCGCGCCTTGCACGGAGCGACGTCTACCTCCACACTGCCGCCTGGGAAGGGTTTCCGCTCGCCGTCCTGGAGGCCGTGCAGGCCGGCGTCCCGACGCTCGTCCGCCCGATCGCCGCGTTCGGGGCGCTCCCGGACGTCCTCACCCTCGACGGCGGCCTCGAGGTGATGGTCGCCCGGAGGCTGGCCGGCCCGGAGGCGTTCGCCACCTGGGCGGAGCGGAACGTCTCCCGCTGGTCGGAACGCCTCAAGGATCACACCCCGGCCCGCCAACGGGCGGCCCTCGCCGAGGCGTACCGGATACCGCAGGTGGCCTGATGCGCGTCGCGGTCGTGCAGTGGGGTCGGACCGGGGGAGGCCCGCTCTTCGCCCAGGAACTGGCTCAGGCGCTTCAGGAGGACGGCTGCGATGTCGTCGTGTCCTATTCCCTCGACGCCGAGGTGGCGGAGCGGTTCGTCGCCCTCGGGGTGCCGTTCTTCACGATCCGCACGTATCGCGACAAGCGCGGCGCGGTGCTCGGCCTCCCGCGCCTCCTCTGGGCGGCGCTCCGGCTCGACCGCTTCCTCCGTCGGCATCGCATCGACGTCGTCGTCATCGCGATGGAGCAGCTCTGGCAGGGGGTGGTCGCGCCCGTGTTCCGCTTCGGTGGTCGTCGGAGTCTGCTCTGCGTCCATGACGCGACGATGCACCCCGGGGACTTCTCGCGGCTCGAGCACCTCCTGCGTCGTGCCGAGCGTCGGGCGACGGACGGAGCGATCGTGTTCTCCGCCCCGGTCGCCGCTGCACTCACGTCCCGTGGTGAGTTCCGCGCGGACCGTGTCCACGAGACCGTCCACGCCGCGTACCGGGTCGATGCGGGCCGTGCCGTGGTCCGGTCGACGCACCGGGAGGGCGTTCCGGTCGTCGGATGCTTCGGTCGGCTGTCGGCGTACAAGGGGCTCGGTCTCGGTGTGGCGGCGATCACCGAACTGCGGGCTCGCGGTGTCCGCGTCCGGCTTCGGGTCGTCGGGTCCGGGACCGACGACGCCCTCGCACTCCTGCACCACCCGGACGACGAACTGGAGAACCGCTGGGTCGCCCAGGAGGAGATCGTCGACGTGGTGGACGGCTTCGACATCGCCCTGCTGCCGTACACCGAGGCCAGTCAGTCCGGTGTGCTCGCCTATGCAATGGCACTCGGGGTGCCGTCCGTCGTGACGCCGGTCGGCGGACTCGCCGAGCAGGCGATCGCGTCAGGATCGGGCATCGTGGCCACGGCGGTGACGTCGACCGCGCTCGCCGACGCGCTGGAGGAGCTCCTCGCCGACGCCGGTCGTTACCAGGCGCTCTCCACGGCGGGGGTGCTCGCTGCAGCGGGTCCGTTCTCCTGGGTGCGCGTCGCAGCCGACGTGCGCGTCGCGGCAGCATCCGTCGTGCCCACGGGTCGCTGACCCCGACGGCATGCGGCGGATGTCGGCCCCCGCCGGGCTGAGGCTCCCGTCGCTCCGGGCCGCAGGCTCAGGAGGAGGCACACGGCGACGATGAGCATCGGTGTGAGATGCCGGAGGAACGAGCCGTAGTCCGGCTCGAAGATCGACTGCACGATCAGGAACGCGAGGATCGCCGCGAACAACCGGTTCTGGAACGCCGTGAGGACCGACGAGCCGCGGGGCGCTCGGATCCTCGCCGACCGGATCGCGGCGATGAGCGACCCCCAGATGGCGAGCAGGACGAGCGCCACGACCAGGTAGATCGCCCCGCCGCGGAGCATCAGCGGGATCGGGATGACGAACGAGGCGAAGGTGAGGACACTGTTGACGAACCCGGACACGGGGCCGGCACCGGGGAAGAACTGCACGATCAAGGTGTTGACCGATTCCGCGGTGCGGTGCTCGTTCACCATCAGGCGGTAGTGGTCGAGGTCGACACCGACGACCAGCGGGAAGACGACGGACAGCCCGGCGTAGAGCACCAGGATGAGCGCCAGGGTGGCTGTCCAGCCGCGCCGCGCCCGCAGTGCGAGACGGAGCGCCAGGTAGAGACCGGCCACGAGGAACCAGTACGTGCGGAAGCCCTGGGCGTACAGCAGCATCGCGGCCACCGGTACCAGCTCGGCCGGCAGGCCTCGTCCCCGGTTGACGACGAGCGCGAGGACCGCTCCCACGGTCAGCAGGTCCTTCGTGTATGCGCCGTGGTAGACGGCGGCGAGCGCGACGCAGCAGATGATGATGGCCCAGTCCACCCACTCGGCCGTCGTCGTCCGGGTGCGTGAGATCGCCACCGTCAGGACGAGCAGGTAGCTCGCGACACCGACGAGCGCGGCGAGCGTCGGCATTTCGGCGAGGCCCATCCAGCGGTAGACCGCGGCGATGAGCTGGAACGACGAGTCGGCCTCGGTGAACGTCCCCCGGTTCACGCTGATGATCGTGCCCTCGTCATTCGCGAAGTGCCCGGGCAGTCCTGGTTGTTCGGCTGCCACCCAGGCGAGCGCGAGGAGTGAGGCGATCATGAGGAGCGACCCGCCGACGAACGGACGGTGGTGCCCGCGATCGCCGATCCCGGGTGTCCGCTGGATCAGCCGATGGCGGTACTCGGTCCGGCGGGCGGCGGCGTCGGCCCGGGCGCGGGTCAGTTCCCGCCGGGTCAGGGGTTCGGAAGACTGCCGGGCGGTCACGGACGGAGCGTGTGCGGAGCGTGCTCGAACCGTAACGACGGCTGGAGCTCGCCGAACCAGGTCTCCGCGTACCTGGTCAGCTTGCGGTTGTTGTTGTCGATCGCGATGACGTGGCGTCCCATCTGCAGGGCGATCAGCATGGCGTGCAGGCGATCCGTGACGACCTCCTCGCCGCGGGAGATGAGTCGGACCGCCGCGGAGAAGCGGCGCTCCGCCCGTCGCATCCACGCCTCGTGCTCCCGCGCCATGAGCGGCTTCAGGGCCGGGTGCTTCGCCGCCCGCCAGCCGAGCCACTCGTGCGCCCGGAGGTCCAGGGGGTCGGCTGGCCAGTCGGCGCTCTCGGAGCCCGCGAGCCGACCCGAGGTCTCGTCGTCCGTCCGGGCGATGACGATGCGCCGCTGTGTCGGTTCGGGGGCGCTGATCGAGCCGAGGAGATGCACCGCGTCCGGCGAGAGGCTGAGGTCCTCGACCTCGTCGCGGAGGAGGTCGTAGGAGGTCTGGTCGCGGACGGCGACCCGCAGGTTGGGCCGGGCGGCGAACCGTCGGGAGAACGCCCGGCGGTCTGCATCCGTGGGGAACACGACCGACTGCGGTGCCTGGATGAGCAACGTGTCGGCAGGGAGGCGCTCCGCGAGGTCGTAGCGGGCTTCGCTCAGCACCGGGTAGAGGCCTCCGAGATTGCCGCCGCCCTGGATGAGGACCGGGATCGACGAGTCTCGGACCCGCTCCGGCATGCTCCCGGCGCTCGACGTGGTGCGGACCGCGATGCCGTTTTCCCGCCAGAACCGGGCCTGTCCGAGAGCGATGGCCGAGTCGCCGGAGTTCTTGTGGTCGGGGAACTGCGTGTAGTGGAGCTCGGAGACGCCTCGGTGCAATGCGGTGAACGCCGCTTCCGTGCGTCGACGCATGGTCTCGAGATAGGTCATGGCACTCCGTCCGGCCCGCTCGCATCAGCGGATATGAGTTGATGGAATACATTATGCTCGAACATCGGTCGACTCGTTTGCGACCCCAGCCGGGACCGGTCCGGCTGACTGGATCGGTCCGAACCTAGGAAGGCCACCGTCATGCCCTTCGTCGAAGCTCGACGCCTCTGGGAGCGCCGGTGCTCACGCGTGATCCTCGTCCTCGACCTCCTGGCCGTCACGGTGGCGCTCAGCGTGACCCAGCTCCTGTGGTGGGACGCGTACTGGCACGGGACCGTGCAGGTCGTCGGGTCGTTCGGACGCTTCGACCTCGGCTATCCCGCAGTCACCTTCGCGCTCGCCGTCGCGTGGTGGTCGCCCCTGGCCGCTGCCCGGTCGCGCCACCCGCGGGTCCTGGCGGACGGTTGGACGCCGTATCGACGGGTCGTCGTCGTGACGACGACGGTCTTCGGCACCGTGGCGATGGCGTCCTACCTCCTCAAGCTCGAGATCGGACGCGGGTTCCTGCTCACAGCCATGCCGCTCGGGGTCGCCCTGCTCCTGGCGGTCCGCTGGGGCGCCCGTCGACACCTCCGTGCGCGGCGGCGCGGAAGCGCGCTCGTCTACCGCACGCTGCTCGTGGGTGACCGCGACCACGCGGTGCATGTCGCCGAGCGCATGCGACGGGGCGACTGGGCAGGGCATCGGGTGGTGGGAGTCGCGACCCCGGGCATCGACGACGATGCACGCATCGCGGACGCCCCGGTCCTCGCCGGGCGGCCGTCGATCCTCGACGCCGCGATGGAGGTCCAAGCGGACACCGTGATCCTCGTCGGCCCCGCCGAACTCACCCCCGCAGATCTCCGACGCCTGGGTTGGGACCTCAGCGAGCGCGGGGTGAAGTTCATCATCGCACCGACGCTCACGGGTGTGGCCTCGACCCGCCTGTACCTGCAGGCGGTGGCCGGCATCCCGCTCATCCACGTGGACCATCTCGAGATATCCGGGGCCAAGGCTGCGGCGAAGCGGACGTTCGACATCATCGGGTCCGCGACGCTGCTCGTGCTCCTGGCCCCGGTCATGCTCGCGGTCGCGCTCGCAGTGAAGACGACGAGTCGGGGGACCGTGCTGTACCGGCAGGAGCGCATCGGTCTGCGCGGCCGCCCGTTCCGTATCCTGAAGTTCCGCTCGATGGCCGCCGACGCCGACACCGGGGCAGCCCTCGCGGTGCAGCAGCACGCGGACGAACTGCTGACGAAGGCCCCGGACAATCCGCTCGTGACGCCGATCGGACGGCTCCTCCGGAAATACTCGCTCGATGAGCTGCCGCAGCTGTTGAACGTGCTCGGTGGTTCGATGAGCCTCGTCGGTCCGAGGCCCCATCGGGGCTGGGAGGTCGAGCGCTACGACCTGCTCGCGCAGCGACGCCTCCTGGTGAAGCCGGGTATGAGCGGACTGTGGCAGGTCAGCGGGCGGTCCAACCTCTCCTGGGACGACTCGGTCGATCTCGACCTGTACTACGTGGAGAACTGGTCGGCTGCGGTGGATCTGAGGATCCTCGCGCAGACGGTGCGAGCGGTCGTCGCCCCGGGAACCGATGCACGGTGATCCGGAACCGCGGCCGGGTTCAGCGTTCGGGGAGCTTGTGCCGCCAGCTCAGCCCGCCGGCACCGATGACGGCGCAGACCACGAGGAGCAACCACCCGCCGCTCAGCAGCAGGCTGCTCTCGGCAGCGCCCGATGCGAGCAGGGTCACGACGATGAGCGCAGCCCAGACGTGCACGACGCTCCGCCGGTTGGTCGCGATGAGCCAGGTCCGCACGAGCGCCAGGCCGCCGAGGAGGAGGAACAGGGCGAGCCCGATCAGTCCGAGCTGCAGGTACACGTCCAGGTAGGCGTTCAGCGCCGAGTCGTTCGTGCGGCCGAGGCCAGCGTCGATGAACCGGTACGGGACAGCGTCGGAGACCCAGCCGCCCGTCCATCCCCAGCCGTTGATCTCGCTCGGAGCCAGGCGTCGCAGGGTCTCCTGCCAGAGTGCGTAACGCTGCTCGATCTCGAGCCCGAGACCGAGGACGCGGAACACCTCGGACCGGAAGAGGTACCCGATGAGGCCGACGAGCGCGAGGACGGTGAGGAGGACGAACTGCCAGGTGCGGCGCAGTTCCGGTCGGAGTTGTCGGAAGACGTAGAGCACTGCGGTCGCGATGCCGAGGGCCGCGGCGAGGAGCGCGACGCTCGGCGAGCGCGTGCCCAGGATGAGCCCGGCGGCGAGGGCGATGGACCCGATCGTCACCCCATGACGCACGGAACGGGTCCGCCATTCGACGACGAAGGTGACGAGACCGAGCAGGGCCGCGATGCCGAGGGCGCTCCGGC
The DNA here is from genome assembly GCF_014841395.1 of Plantibacter sp. CFBP 13570. NCBI lineage: Bacteria > Bacillati > Actinomycetota > Actinomycetes > Micrococcales > Microbacteriaceae > Plantibacter > Plantibacter sp. CFBP 13570. Next base: position 105,209 of record NZ_JACYTW010000003.1, read on the forward strand.
TTCCGAAGACCCCTTCCAACGGGCCACCGAAGGCGAGGTTCCCGCTGATCCCGAGGAACGGCAGCGGGGTGTCGATGAGGACGCCGCTCACGACCTCGAGGGCCAGCGAGGTGCCGAGGAGCGCGCGGAAGGCGGTGCCCGTCGCCCGGACGATCTGGATGGTGTCACGGGTCAGCGCGATCACGATGGCGATGAAGGCCCACGCGAGCTGCCCGCCGATGGCGGGCACGGTTGCGAGCGGCGTGGCGCTCCACACCAGCGACAGCGCGCTCCAGGCGAGGAACAGCAGGACTGAGATCGGCAGGAGGCCACGCCACTCGATGATGGGGAGGCGTGCGAGGAGGATGCCCGTGCCGATCGTCGCGAGGCCCACGAGCATCGCGCTGAACCCGGCGACACCGATCAGGCTCGTGACGAGGTGCTCACCGAAGGCGGTCGCGACGGCGATGGTGGCGAACGCGGCGGCCAACGGCGCAGACGACAGGACGCGCGCGGCGACGGAGAACGCGTCGAAGTCCGCCGGTCTCACGCCGGGCTCATCCGCCGACGACGTCGCGCCGGTGCGCGGGTGCGAGATCGGACGACGCGGCGACGGCGGGGATCGGCCAGGCGGGTTCCTGCTTGGTCTTCACGACGAGGAGCACGAGGAGGACCCAGCCGGACTCGATGAGCAACCGACTCTCCGCGACCGACTGCACGACGAGGGAGACCGCGATGAGGACGGGGGCGAGCGAGAGTGCCGTGTACGGACGCCGCGCGTCGAGGTCGACGCGTGGACGGTCGACGGCGAGGAACCAGGTGCGGGTCAACATGGACAGGACGACCGCGGCGAAGAGCACGAGGCCGACGACGCCGAGTTGGAACCAGACGTCGAGCCAGGCGTTGTGCGCCTGGAGCTGTCGGACGCCGCGTCGGATGACGAGGTCGGTGAAGAGCGGCTCCCACGGTGCCCACGGGCTCGAGAAACCCCAACCGAAGACCGGCCGCTGTTCGATGAGGCGCCAGACGGTCGCCCAGATGTCGAGTCGACCGGTGAGGTCCGGGCTCTTCCCGAGGAGGCCGAGGAGTTGCGTCCGGAAGACGACCGCTCCCACCGCGCCGACGACCCCGATGCCGAGGAAGCCGAGGTACACCGGTGTCCTCGCCTCCGGGCGAGGCGCCCGACGGATCGCGAGTGCAGCGGCGAGGACCACCGCCGTCACCACGGCGGCGAGCAGGATGGTGGTCGAGAAGCTCAGGAGGAACATCACGACGGAGAGACCGAGGCGGACGAGCAGGGTCCAGCGACGTTCCGGGCCGGTCAGCCTGGCTGCGCCGGGCTCGTCGCGGCGCGCCGCCAGCCGGAGCCCGAAGACGATGATCCCGAGCAGCGCCACCACGGCGAGGAGGTTGGCGTTCCCCGAGATGCCCTGGATGCGTCCTCCGGAGAACAGGAGGTCCCGCGACCAGTAGTCGAGCAGGGGCGGGTCCGCCGAGTCCCCGGCGTAGAAGTTCGGGAGGACCGGGTGCCGGATGATCGCTGCGACGACGAACTCGAAGAGGAGGGACAGTGACAGCACCCACGTCACGGCACGGCCGAGGACCCGGATGACCTCGGGCCAAGTGAAGCAGCCGGCGAGGGTCACGCCGAGGATCGTGCACAGCGCCGCACCGAGCAGGGTCGCGGCCGTGCCGCTGGGGTAGGCGGACCAGGCGAGCGACACGATCGACAGCACCCCGTAACCGACGAGCGACCACGGCACCCTGGTGCGCCGCCAGTTCGGGCGGACGACCATCAGGCACGCGAGCGCGGCGCCGCCTGAGACCAGGGCCACCGCCGTGTACCCCCAGATGGTGAAGAGGTTCGTCCAGAACGTCCCGGCGAGGACCGCGAACGTCGCGAACACCGCGACGTGCCTGACGACGAGTGCGCGTGTCGTCAGCGCTGCCGGCGGGCGGGGCGGGGCGGGTTCGGTGGACAGCATCGTGCCCCCAGGGTAGCGGCTGCGGCCGCCACCGAGGCCCTGGTCCAGCGCGGTGGTCAGACGAACGCCGCAGTGCCGGTGATGGCCCGCCCGACGATGAGCGCGTTCATCTCCCGCGTGCCCTCATAGCTGTAGAGGGCTTCGGCATCCGCGAAGAACCGGGCGGCGTGGTAGTCCAGCACGATGCCGTTCCCGCCCATGATCTCCCGTGCCCACGCGACCGTCTCGCGCATCTGCGCGGTGCAGAACGCTTTGGCGAGCGCGGAGTGCTCGTCGCGCTGGGTGCCCTCGTCGAGCATCTGCGAGACCCGGACGCACATCGCCATCGATGCCGTGATGTTCCCGAGGCACTTCGAGAGCAGGTCCTGGATCAGCTGGTGGCCCGCGATCGGCTTGCCGAACTGCACGCGCTCCTTGGCGTAGGCGACCGCCGCCTCGTACGCGCCGACAGCGACGCCGACACTCGACCAGGCGACGCCGGCGCGCGTGAGTCGCAGTACCTTCGCCGTGTCGCGGAAGGAGTTCGCGTGCTGCAGCCGGAGGCGCTCGGGGACCCGGACGTTCTCGAGGGTGATGTCGGCGTTCTGCACCATGCGCAGGCTGATCTTGCCCTCGATCTTGGTCGCGGAGTAGCCGGGGGAGTCGGTCGGCACGATGAAGCCCTTCACCTGACCGTCGGCGGTGTCCTTCGCCCAGATGATCGTGATGTCGCTGAAGGTCGCGTTGCCGATCCACCGTTTCGAGCCGGACAGGATCCAGTCGTCGCCGTCCCTCGTCGCCGTGGTGCGGAGCCCCTGTGCGCTGTCCGACCCCGATTGCGGTTCAGTGAGTCCGAAGGCACCGAGGACCTCGCCGGAGGCGAGCTTCGGGAGCCATTCGTCCTGCTGCTCCCGGGAGCCGCACTCGCTGATCGAGCCCATGGTGAGACCGTCCTGCACCCCGACGAAGGTGGAGATCGACGCGTCGATCCGGGAGAGCTCCATCGAGGCGAGGCCGCGGAACACGGCGCTGTTCTCGAACGGCGTCGTCTCCGGCCAGGCCCACCGGGCGACGTCGAGCTCGAGGAGCGGGGTGATGAGGTGCTTCGGGAACTCGGCCCGCTCCCAGTACTCGTTCACGATCGGCTTCGCCTCGGTCTCGGCCCAGGCTCGGAGGCGGGCGATGGCCTCCTGCTCGGGAGCCGTCAGAAGGCTCTCGAAGCCGTAGAAGTCGCTGGCGAGGGGTTCGAAGATCATGGTCCGTTGCTCCATTGCGTCCGCTGGCGCCGGATCGGCGTCCCGGCCAGCCTAGGCAGGTGTGCTCGGCGCGGACAACGGCTTGGTAGTTTGGTGCACGGTGCCGGGCGACCGCGTCGCACGGCTTGTAGGACGACGCCAAGCGGCCCCAGGGTCCGGCTGGCGCGTCACCCTCGTCCGTCGAAAGGGCCCCACCATGTTCGTGCCGCTCCGTGCCACTCCTCGTGACTACGCGTGGGGGTCGTCGACGGCGATCGCGGAGGTGCTCGGGTCCGAGCGCTCAGGACGTCCGGAGGCGGAACTCTGGCTCGGCGCACACCCCGGGGCGCCGACGCCGATCGCGGATCCGTCGACGGTGGGGGGACACGCCGACCTCGAGCGCTGGCTCGCCGCCGATCCCACCGCGCTCGGCGGGCACGGCTCGCTGCCGTTCCTCCTCAAGGTCCTCGCAGCGGCCCATCCGCTCTCGCTGCAGGCCCACCCCGACCTGCACCGCGCCGCCGCGGGCTTCGCCGCCGAGAACGCACGAGGGGTGCCGCTCGACGCTCCGCACCGCAACTACAAGGACGCGCTCCACAAGCCGGAACTCATCGTCGCCCTCCGGGACGGCTTCGAGGCGCTCTGCGGGTTCCGCGAGCTCGATGCGACCGATGCGCTGCTCGCCGAGCTGGTGGCCTCGGCGCCCGATCCGGCTGCTGCGGCGCGCATCACCATGCTCCGGGGGATGCTGGCCGCCCCCGACGGGCTCCGCGACACCGTGCGGATCCTGCTCGAGCAGCTCCCCGGCGGGCTGCTCGACGCCCTCGTCGTGTCCGCCGCGGCTCCCGGTTCGGGCGCGTTCGACGCCGAGCGTGCCCTGGTCGGGCGGCTCGCGCAGGAGTATCCGGGTGATCCCGGCATCGCGGTCGCCCTCCTCCTCAACCTCGTGACGTTGCGAGCAGGAGAGGCGCTGTACCTCCCAGCCGGGAACATCCACGCCTACCTCCGCGGCATCGGCGTCGAGCTCATGGCCGCGAGCGACAACGTCCTGCGCGGCGGGCTCACCCCGAAGCACGTCGACGTGCCCGAGCTGCTCGAGGTCCTGGAGTTCGAGCCGCGGCCGGTGCCGTGGCTCACCCCGACGGACCTGGGTGGGGGGCTCAGCCTCTTCGTCCCGGACGTGCCGGACTTCGAGCTGCTGCGGGTGGACCTGTCCGATGAGCCGTCCGAGCAGGAGTCGTCGTTCCGGCTCCCCGGCCCCGGGATCGCGATCGTGGTCGACGGCTCGGTGCGGATCACCGGAGCCACCTCGTCCATCGAGCTCGGTCGAGGTGGCTACGCCTTCATCACGCCCGACGAGGCGGAGCTGCGCTTCTCCGGGACCGGGACCCTGTTCCTGGCGACGACCCAGGCCTGACCACCCAGGCCGGACCGCCCGGCCGGGTGGTCCGGTCCACCCAGCTCAGGCGCTCTCCCGCACCCCGAAACTCCGCCGGTAGGCGGCGGGCGTGGTGCCGAGGACGCGGTCGAAGTGATGACGGAGGACCGCCGCGGTGCCGAACCCGGTGTCCGCCGCGATGCGCTCGACACCGTGGTCGGTCCGTTCGAGCATCTCCTGGGCTCGGAACAGGCGTTGCCGGTTCAGCCAGGCCGCCGGCGTGCTGCCGAGCTCCGAGCGGAAGCGGCGTGCGAAGGTCCGCTCGGACATGTGCGCCTGCCGCGCGAGGCGCCCGATGGGCAGGTCCTCGGCGAGGTGGTCGAGCATCCAGTCGACCACCGGGGCGAGGGACTCGCACTGCTGCGCCGCGACGGGGGAGAGGACGTACTGCGCCTGACCGCCGTCACGCTGTGGCGGGACGACCATCCGGCGGGCGATGACGTTTGCGCTCGCCGCGCCGTACTCCTGTCGTACCAGGTGCAGACACGCGTCGATGCCGGCAGCGGTCCCCGCGCCCGTGATGACCTTGCGGTCCTCGACGAACAGCACGTCCGGGTCGACGGTGGTGCCCGGGAACATCGTCTGCTGCTCGCTGGTGTACATCCAGTGGGTCGTGCTGCGCCGACCGTCGAGCAGCCCGGCCTGACCGAGGACGAACGACCCGCTGCACACGCTGAGGACCCAGGCACCCCGTGCCTCCGCCGCTCGGAGGACGTCGAGGTAGGCCTCGTCGACCGCTCCGGCACGCGATCCACCACGACCGGTGATCACCACGAGGTCCGCCTCGGCCGCGAACGACAGGTCGTCGTCGACGATCATGTCGAAGCCCCGCGCACCGTCGTCGCTCAGGTTCATCCGGACCGGTCCAGGGTCCTTCGTGACGATGCGGAGGTCGAAGGCGGGACCGCCCTGGTCCGACCGGTCGATGCCGAAGACCTCACAGACGACGCTGAACTCGAACGGTTGCAGCCCCGGGATGGCGAGCAGGGCGACCTTCGACAGCATGGGACCTCCGGATGATCGATTTGGCAGGAATGTGCTGCTTTGCGTCCATCCTGCCACTGGTGGCAGTTTTTCGCCATTCCTAGAGTTTCAGACATGTCCATCATCGCACTCGTCGTCGGCATCATCATCGTCCTCACCGCGGTCGTCGCTTCCGCCGCGACCCTCCGTGTCGTCCTGACCGACGGCTATCGCCGTGTCCCCAGCCGTGCCGGCGCACGACGCACGCGCCTCCAGTAGTCTGGTCACTCCGTCTGCAGCACGGCAGGTGGAGGACTCCCTGGAGGAAACATCGTGGCGTGGCTGGTGACGGGCGGAGCCGGATACATCGGAGCCCATGTGGTTCGGGCCTTCCAGGCGGAGGGGATCGACGTCGTCGTCCTCGACGACCTGTCGAGCGGGCACGAGCGCTTCGTCCCGGCCGGAGTGCCGTTCGTCCGCGGAACCCTGCTCGACGGCTCGGTCCTCGAGCGCACCTTCTCCGAGTTCGAGCTGAGCGGCGTCGTCCATGTCGCCGGGTACAAGTACGCGGGTGTCTCCGTGCAGCGCCCACTCCACACCTATGCCCAGAACGTCACGGCCACCGCGATGCTGCTCGCCGCGATGGAGGAGCACCGGGTGGAGCGCATCGTCTTCTCGTCGAGCGCCGCGGTGTACGGGACCACGGACGTCGACCTGGTCACCGAGGACACCCCGAAGGCCCCTGAGTCGCCCTACGGCGAGTCCAAGCTCATCGGCGAGTGGCTGCTCCGCGACCAGGGTGTCGCGACCGGGCTTCGCCACACCTCGTTGCGGTACTTCAACGTCGTCGGCTCCGGGACGGACGAGGTCTACGACACGAGCCCGCACAACCTCTTCCCCCTCGTCTTCGACGCGCTCCTCGCCGGACGCACGCCCCGCATCAACGGCGACGACTACCCCACGCCGGACGGCACCTGCGTCCGCGACTACCTGCACGTCGCGGATCTCGCGGCCGCGCACGTCGCCGCGGCCAAGCGGCTCGATGCGGGTGAGCCCCTCGAGGCGGCGTACAACCTCGGGAGCGGCGACGGGTCGAGCGTCGGCGAGATCATGACCGCGATGGCGGAGGTGACCGGGATCGACTTCACCCCCGAGATCATGCCGCGGAGGGCGGGCGACCCCGCACGGATCGTCGCGTCCGGCGCGCTCGCAGCGCGCGACCTCGACTGGCGGATGCGACACGATCTGCGCCAGATGGTGGAGAGTGCATGGCGGGCCAGGCGCGCCGCCGACTGACGTCGCGCGGCCGCACGATCCGCCCCGACGTGCCCCGACACCCAGTTCGGGTCACACTCGGCGCGTCGCGAACCCTCACCTCGCGATTGAGGCTTTACGATGTGCGACTTGACTCGACCATAACTACAAGGGTGTAATTATGTATCGCGCCGCGTGGCGCAGGGTACGAGTAGGTGGGGAGACGGTATGGCGATTCCTGAGTATCGTGCCGGAGTACCCGACGACTGGTTCGTCGATCCGGTCAATCTGGGAGTCCCCGGCGTCCGTCAGCCCGCTGCGGAGGGCGAGGACGACACCCAGCTCTCCTGGCAGACCGATGCGCTGTGCGCGCAGACCGACCCCGAGGCGTTCTTCCCCGAGAAGGGTGGATCCACGCGCGACGCGAAGCGGATCTGCACCAGCTGCGACGTCAAGTCGCAGTGCCTGGAGTACGCGCTCGCGAACGACGAGCGCTTCGGCATCTGGGGCGGCCTCTCCGAGCGCGAGCGCCGGAAGCTGCGCAAGCGCGCCGTCTGACGCTTCCTCGAACGCTGGCCGAACCGCTCCCGGCTCACCGGAACGCCCCCGATTCGGGGCGCGCCCGCTCGGTTCCCGCTCTTCCGGCCGGACCCGCTTAGTCTGAATCCGATGTCTCCCCGAGTAACGGCGATTCTCGTGGTGCGCGACGGCTCAGAGCCGCTCGCACGCACGCTCGACGCCCTCCGTGCCCAGACCCGTCCGGCGGACGGGATCATCGCCGTCGCCACCCGCGCGAGTGAGGCGACGATCGAGGAACTCGGTCGCGTCCCCGGCATGAAGCTCGTGACCTCGACCGAGGACCTCAGCTTCGCGCAGGCCGTGGCCGCCGGCGTCCGCGTCACCGATCAGCCGGAGGACGCCGAGCAGATGCTTTGGTTGCTCTCCGAGGACACGGCTCCCGAGCCGACGGCGCTCGCCGCCCTGTTGGGCGCCCTCGAGGTCTCGCCGTCCGTCGGTGTGGCCGGCCCGAAGATCCTCGACTGGGACGACGCGTCGTTCCTCCGTCGCTACGGCGAGACGATCACCACCCTCGGGGCGGCGGTCCCGGTGGTCGAGGACGAGCTCGACCAGGCCCAGCACGACACGATGAACGACGTGATGGCGGTCGGTCCGGCCGGCATGCTCGTGCGCCATCAGCTGTGGGACCGGTTGGGCGGCTTCGACCAGGCCCTCGTCGCGGACGACGCCCTCGACTTCTGCATCAGGACCCGCCTCGCGGGCTACCTGGTCGCGGTCGTGCCGACGGCGCGTGTCGCCTCAGCCGGCGAAGGCATCGCCGGACCCTCCTGGTCGAACCGGCTCGGCGCGCGTCGCCGTCGCCACCGCCAGGCCCGCGCCGCACAGCTCCACCGTCGCCTCGTCTATGCGCCGGGGATCATGGTCCCGGTGCACTGGCTCAGCCTCGTGCCCCTCGCCATCCTGCGGGTCATCGGCCACTTCGTGAAGAAGCAACCCGAGCTCGTGCTGGGCGAGCTCTCGGCGGCGTTCGCCGTCGCGTTCTCCGGGACGAAGGTCGGGAGTGCGCGGCGCCAGCTCGCGAAGAACCGCACCTTGGGCTGGTCGAGTATCGCCGGCCTGCGGATGCGACTCGACGAGGTCCGACGCAAACGCGCGCTCGCGCGGGAGGCGACGCAGATCGGCTTCATCGGTGAGGAACGCGACCTTCGCTTCTTCTCCGGCGGAGGCGCCTGGGTCGTCCTCGCGACGGCGGTCATCGGAGCGGCGATCCTCGCTCCGCTCCTCGGAGCCACGTACCTCACCGGCGGGGGACTCCTCCCGCTCTCGGCGACGGTCGGCGAACTCTGGCAGCACATCGGCTTCGGGTGGCGCGACGTCGGTCTCGGCTTCGTCGGTGCCGCCGACCCGTTCAGCGCGGTCCTCGCAGTGCTCGGGACCATCACCTTCTGGCAGCCGTCCTTCTCCCTGGTCCTCCTCTTCCTGCTCGCACTGCCGCTCTCGGCGCTCGGCGCCTGGTTCGCTGCCACCCGGCTCACGGAGCGCAGCGGTCCTCGAGCGGTGGCGGCGCTGCTCTGGGCGCTCGCCCCGACGCTCCTGACCGCACTCGCCGATGGACGTCCCGCGGCCGTCATCGTCCATGTCCTGCTGCCCTGGCTGTTCTACGCGGGTGTGGTCGCGTCCCGGTCGTGGGCCGCAGCCGGCACGAGCGCCTTCCTGTTCGCCGCGATCGTCGCGAGCTCGCCGTCCCTCGCCCCGGCGTTGCTCGTCATCTGGGTCGTCGCGATGGTCTTCGCCGGTCGTGGTGTCGCCAGGGTCGGCCTCGTCCCGATCCCCGCCATCGCGCTGTTCGCTCCGCTCATCTGGCAGCAGGGGCTCCACCGGAACAACTGGCTCGGAATCCTCGCCGACCCCGGTGTCGCGACGCCTGCGACCGCGGCGTCCGGCTGGCAACTGTCCCTCGGCTTCCCCGGCGGCAGCCTGGGTGGATGGAGCCAGCTCGGTGCAGCGCTCGGACTGCCGGGTGCGGCTCCCGCCATCGTGGTGCCCGCGCTGCTCGCGCCGCTCGCGATCCTCGCTCTGCTGGCCCTGTTCCTCCCGGGGTCCCGACGGGCCGTCCCGTTGCTCATCGCGGCGTTCCTCGGACTCGTGTCGGCCGTGTTCGCCACGCATCTCCTCCTCGCCTCGGCCGCCGGAACGGCCGTCCCCGTCTGGGCCGGCGCGGCGATCAGCCTGTACTGGCTCGGGATCGTGGGTGCTGCGACCCTCGGCCTCGACCGCATCCCACGGTTCCGGGCGGTTCCGGCGCTGGTCATGGTCCTCGCCGCCGCGGTGATCGCCCTCCCACTCGCCCTCGCCCAGCCTCTCGGCACCTCGGTGGTCCGTGAGAGCTCCGGTCGCCAGCTGCCCGCCTACGTGACGGCCGCGACGCAGACCGATCCTCGGCTCGGCACCCTCGTCATCACCCCCGGCGACGACGGGACCATCACCGCGGTCGTCATCCGTGGCCAGGGGGAGACGCTCGACGGCCAGTCGACCATCGCCCAGACGGCCCCCGGCGTGTCCTCGGACGACCGCGTCGTCGCCGAGCTCGCCGGCAACCTCGCGTCGCAGAGCGGACTGGACCCGACGGAGACCCTCGTCGAGCACGGTATCGCCTTCGTACTGCTGTCGCCGGTCGCCGACGGCGAGGAGCAGACGGTGGCGGGTCAGACCGCCGGTCGTGCGGCGAGTGCGCTCGACGCCAACGCGGCGCTGGTCGCCGTCGGTGACACGACGAGCGGCACACTCTGGCGCACCGTCGCGGACGTCGGCACCGGTCCCGAGCTCCCGACGTCGAATGTGCTCGGCACCCTCATCGGTGTCGGTCTTGGCGTCGTGTTCCTCATCACCCTGCTCCTGAGCATCCCCAACGGTGCGTCCCGCGACGGATACCGCGCGGGATCCCGGAAGCCCGTGAAGCTGAAGGGTCGTGCTGCTCGCAAGGCGGCCGCGTCCGGGGCGACGGTCGCGGTGATCGACGACGAGGCGACCGGCACGTACGACGACGAGGAACCGACCGCCGATCTCGACGACGAGGCGGAGGGTTCCGAGTCTGCCGACACCACCGACGCGTCGACCCGCCCGTCCAAGCCGCGTTGGTGGCGTCGGGGGCAGGCCTCCTCCGCTGAGGCGCCCGTGCCCGCGGCGGTGACTGCCGAACCAGCCGATGACGCCGAGTCCGTCGACGACCGTGCATCGACCGTCGACACCGGGTCGGCCGACGACACCGTCGCTCGCGATGGAACCGTGCCGGTCACGGACGACACCGTCGACACGGACCGCGACGTGACCGGGTCGACTCCAGACGCCGACGCGGACGCGAACACCACAGCCGACCAGGTCCCCGACGAACCGGCGGTCGCCGCGCGCGATGCCGCCGTGCCAGATCCGGATCCGAGCGACTCGACCGAGACGACGCCGGATCCCGACACCACCCGCCGGGACACCCCGGGAACGGAGCAGCCGCATGCCCAGTAAGCGCGGAGTCGCCATCACCTCCGGTCGGATCGTCACAGGCCTCGTCGGGATCGGGATCGCCGCGGTCACGATCGCAGCGGCCGGGCAGCTGCCCCTCCCGACGGTGGAGATCGCCCCTCAGGACATCCGAGTCACCCCGGTGGCCGGCGACCAGTCGGTCGTGTGCCCGGGGCCGCTGCTCGCCCTGGCCCAGGACGCGACAGCCGCGACGGCAGCCGGCTCCTTCGGCCCGGCGAGTGTCGACTTCGGAGCGAACGGGGTGACGCCCACGACGAGTGAGCTCGCCGCACCCGACAACACGAGCGGCGCGGCGGACGGCGGACCCACGGTGATCACCGTCCCCGGCGCGACCGACGGGACGGTGACGCCCCTGAGCGGTGCGCAGTCGCAGATCGCCGCCGAAGCCGAGGTCGCCGGCCTGGCCGCCGCCGCCTGCACGCCGGCATCGGCCGAGAGCTGGCTCGTCGGCGGATCGAGTGACATCGGTCGCACCACGCTGGTCCTCCTGAGCAATCCGTCGGCCGTCGATGCGAACGTGACCCTCGAGGTCTTCGGCGCCGCCGGGCGGATCGACGCTCCGGGTGCCGCCGGGATCGTCGTCGCCACCGGCACGCAGCGGGTGATCGCCCTCACCGGCCTCGCACCCAACGAGCCGACCCCGGTCGTGCACGTGACGAGCGAGGGCGGCCAGGTGGTGGCCGCGCTCCAGCAGAGCACGGTCCGCGTCCTGACCCCCGGTGGTGTCGAGGTCCAGGGGCCGACCGCGTCGCCGTCGACCGACCTCGTGATCCCGGGCGTCGTCGTCACGGCCCCGGCGGCCGCCGGGGCGAGCTCCGACACGGCGTCCGTCGACGACCGGGCGACGGCCCTCAGACTGTTCGCGCCGGGATCCGAGCCCGCCGACGTCGTCATCACCGCCACCCGAGAGAACGCGAAAGACGAGCCGATCGTCATCGACGCGACCATCCAGCCGGGAGTTCCCGGTGAGATCGCGCTCGCCGAACTCCCGGCCGGTGAGTTCTCGCTGGAGGTCACCTCGACCCGACCCGTGGTCGCGGCGGCCAGGACGAACTCGCGCGGCGGAACGCTCGAGGACTTCGCCTGGTTCGGAGCGACACCCGCTCTCGACGACACCGCAGCCTTCACGGTCCCCACCGGGCCGGGGCAGAAGCTCCACGTCTTCAACCCGTCTGGCTCCGAGGCCGAACTCACGCTGACGGGGGCTGACGGCAAGGAGACCACGACGAAGGTCGGAGCCGGAGCGGCGGTGACGATCGGCGTCGGCGCCGGTCAGAGCTACGTCCTCGCCGGGGCCGACGGCCTCCACGCCTCGATCAGTCTCTCTGCGGCGGGGCGGCTCACGTCGCTGCCGGTCACACCGCCGAACCCGCTGGCGGCACCGATCAGCGTCTACCCGCGCTGACCGCGGCGGCCTCGGGTCAGAGGAACCGGTAGCGTTCCGGCCCGAGGTCCCAGGGGTCCTTTCCGAGGAGCTCGGCGACGGCGCGGAACACGCAGCTCTCCACCATCATGCGCTGATGCAGCTCGTCGTTCCGGTGGAGCTTGCTCATCCGCTGGATGGGCAACCGGTACAGGATGATCCGTCGGCGTGCTCGGTCGACGAACCAACGGTCGACGCCGTCCGTCCCGGAGTTCTGCGCGGGCATCGCGCCGACCTCGAACCGGACGTCGGCGAGTTCGGCGGGCCAGGCTCCGCGGAGGTAGTCGGCGGTGGTGGCGACCGTCAGGTCGAACTGGTCGATGCGAGTGTCGATCGGTGGAACGTCCGGTCCGACGACGCTCGAACGACCGTTGCGACCGTGCCGTGATCGGCGGCGCGAGAGGGCGCCTCGCGTCTCCTCGTCAGCCAGCGCCATGCGTCCAGTCTAGGTGTCGTCGGCGGCCCGGTTCAGACCCGCTCGACCGGCGAGCCGGACGGTGCCGCCGTCGCCCGCGGGCTACGCTGGGGCAAATGGTGGACAGGATGTGTTCGAAGGTCGGCTGCTCGCGCGAGCCCGTGGCGACGCTGACCTACGACTACCGTGACTCGATGGCCGTCCTCGGTCCGCTGAGCATCGAGAAGAGCCCGCACAGCTACGACCTCTGCTCCATCCACGCCGTGCGGCTGAGCGTGCCGCAGGGCTGGAGCGTCGTGAAGCACAGCGTCCTCGGCGACGTCGGCTACGGTTCCTGACCAGCGGCATCCCACCACGCCGTGCCGATCTCGGGGCCGACATGAAGGTCCACGACGCGTGACGGTCTGCGAGAATGGCGTCATGAGTTCTTCCGCACCGTCTGCCCCCACGACCACCCTGCCCTTCAAGGTGGCCGACCTGTCACTCGCCGAGGCCGGCCGACACCAGCTCCGCCTCGCCGAGAACGAGATGCCCGGCCTGATGGCCCTCCGCGAGGAGTTCGGCGCGAGCCAGCCCCTCGCCGGCGCCCGTATCGCCGGTTCGCTGCACATGACGGTGCAGACCGCGGTGCTCATCGAGACGCTCGTCGCGCTCGGTGCCCAGGTCCGCTGGGCGAGCTGCAACATCTTCTCGACCCAGGACGAGGCGGCGGCCGCCGTCGCCGTCGGTCCGCACGGGACCGTCGAGGCACCGGCCGGTGTGCCGGTCTTCGCCTGGAAGGGCGAGACGCTCGAAGAGTACTGGTGGTGCACCGAGCAGATCTTCGACTGGTCGACCGAGGCGGCCACGGCCGGCGCCGAGTGGACCGGCCCCAACCTCATCCTCGACGACGGTGGCGACGCGAGCATGCTCGTCCACCAGGGCCGTCGGTTCGAGCTGGCGGGAGCGGTCCCCGACACGACGGACGCCGACAGCCACGAGTACAGCATCGTCCTCGACGTGCTCCGTCGCTCGCTCGCCGGCAGCAGCGACCGTTGGACGAAGGTCGCCGCCGACATCCTCGGCGTGACCGAGGAGACCACAACCGGTGTCCACCGCCTCTACGAGCTGGCGAAGCAGGGTGAGCTGCTGTTCCCCGCGATCAACGTGAACGACTCGGTCACGAAGAGCAAGTTCGACAACAAGTACGGCATCCGGCACTCGCTGCCGGACGGCCTCAACCGCGCGACCGACGTGCTCATCGGTGGCAAGGTCGTCTTCGTCGCAGGCTACGGCGACGTCGGCAAGGGCGCGGCCGAGGCCCTCCGCGGCCAGGGCGCTCGGGTCATCGTCTCCGAGGTCGACCCGATCTGCGCCCTCCAGGCGTCGATGGACGGCTTCCAGGTCGCGACCCTCGAGAGCGTCGCCGACCAGGTCGACATCATCGTGACGTGCACCGGCAACTTCAACGTCGTCACCCTCGATCACATCCTCGCGCTCAAGCACCTCGCGATCGTCTCGAACGTCGGGCACTTCGACAACGAGATCGACATGGCCTCGCTCGAGGCGCTCGAGGGGGCCGAGAAGATCGAGATCAAGCCCCAGGTCCACGAGTGGCGCCTCCCCACGGGGCGCAGCGTTCTCGTGCTGAGCGAGGGACGCCTCATGAACCTCGGGAACGCGACGGGGCACCCCTCGTTCGTGATGAGCAACTCGTTCACGAACCAGGTGCTCGCACAGCTCGAGCTCTGGACGCGGATCGAGGAGTACCCGATCGGCGTGTACGTGCTGCCGAAGCACCTCGACGAGAAGGTCGCACGCCTGCACCTCGACGCGCTCGGCGTGCAGCTGACGACGCTTACGGGCGAGCAGGCCGACTACATCGGCGTGCCGGTCGAGGGCCCGTACAAGGTCGACCACTACCGCTACTAGGCGGTGCCGCCGGTTCCCCGCCTCAGCGGTCGGGGAACCGGTGCGGCTGACCGCTCAGCACCGGCTGGAGGAGTGACAGGCGCTGACGGGCCGCGAGCTGGGCCTGGTACTCGCGCTCCCGGCGGATGACGGAGACCCCGACGAGGAACGCCTCCGGCGGAGCGATCGGCAGGGGCGACACGAATCGGGACACCTCTGCCGCGAGTTCGGCCGCCAATCGGGTCCTCGTGGCCGGGGTCAGTGAGCCGGCCTGCTTGAGGAACTGGGTGACGCGCCGCGCCAGCGGGTCGGGCAGTCGGGCCACGTCGGCGCCGCCGGCCCAGGCGGCGAGCTGCGGCGGGATCATCGCGACGGGCTCCACCACCCGCGGCAGACGCTCACGTTGACTGTAGGTCCCGGCGAGCACGTCGCCCAGACGCTTCGAGCGAGCACTGAGCAGGCCGGTGAGTGCGGCGATGCCGCCGGCTGTGGCGTAGATCTCGAAGTACCCGGTGAGGGCACGGATGAACGCGTGCCGGAAGCCGGGTGCACCCCCGTCGTCCCGGACGATGCGGGCACCGACGACCAGTCTGCCGAGCGACCGTCCGCGGGTGGCGATCTCGACCGCTGCCGGCAGGACGACGAGGCAGAGCACCGTCAGGCCGAGCACGATGGCGGTGAACATCGCGGTGTCCATGGCGACCCCGGACAGGATCCAGGAGAACATCGCGAGCATGAGGCCGACGAACACGAGGATCGACACCACGTAGTCGATGATGGCGCCCGCCGCGCGCAGGATGAATCCGGTGGGCCGCACGTCGAGGGCGACCGCCTCGCCGGTGATCAGCTCGGTGCCGTCGTCCAGCGTCGTCTCGTGCAGCGGGACCCGGGCCGGTTCGGACATGTGCTCCATTCAAGCAGATGCGCGGGGGACCGGCCATGGAGCGCCACCAACGCGTAGCATGGCTGCGATGGACCTCGACGCCTACTCCGCAGCCCACCGCCAGGAATGGGACCGCCTCGACGCGCTCGGCAAGCAGCGGTTCTTCAGCGGGCCGGAGGCCGATGAGCTGATCGACCGCTACCAGGCCGGAGCGACCCAGCTCTCCGCGATCAAGACGACGGCCGGATCGACCCTCGTCGGCGACCGCCTCTCGGTGTCGCTGTCGCGGGCGCGCCTCCGGTTCACCGGCGCCAGCGCGAACGTGTTGTCGAGTGTCCCGCGGTTCTTCGTCCTGGCGCTGCCGGCCGCGCTCTACCGGGTCCGGTGGGTGACCCTCGCGGTCGCGGTCGCGACGGTCGTCATCGCGACCCTCTACGCCGTGTGGATCGCCGGCAACCCGCAGGTCCTCGCGAACCTCGGTACCGACGCCCAGCTCAAGCAGTACGTCGAGGACGACTTCGTCGCCTACTACTCCAACAACCCGGCGGCGAGCTTCGCCGGTCAGGTGTGGACCAACAACGCGTGGATCGCAGCGCAATGCGTCGCGTTCGGCATCAGCGGTGTCTGGGTCCCGTACATCATCGTCACCAACGCCCAGGGGGTCGGGCAGGCCGCAGGGGTGATGTTCGCCTACGGCAAGGGCGACGTGTTCTTCGAGTACATCCTCCCGCACGGCATGCTCGAGCTCACGGCGGTGTTCGTCGCGGCGGCGGCGGGTCTCCGCATTTTCTGGGCCTGGGTGGCACCGGGGCCACGGACGAGGGGCCAGGCGCTTGCCGAGGAGGGCCGAGCGCTGTTCACGATCGCCATCGGGCTGGTGATCGTGCTCTTCGTCTCGGGGCTCGTCGAGGGCTTCGTGACGCCGGCACCGTGGCCGTGGGCGGTCAAGATGCTCATCGGCGGGGGAGCGCTCGCCGCGTTCCTGAGCTACATGTGCTGGTGGGGCGGTCGCGCGTACCGCTCGGGGGAGCGCGGCGACCTGGCTGA
Organism: Plantibacter sp. CFBP 13570; assembly: GCF_014841395.1. Classification (NCBI taxonomy): domain Bacteria; kingdom Bacillati; phylum Actinomycetota; class Actinomycetes; order Micrococcales; family Microbacteriaceae; genus Plantibacter; species Plantibacter sp. CFBP 13570. Next base: position 121,753 of record NZ_JACYTW010000003.1, read on the forward strand.
GTTCGAGGCCGGCGCGAAGCGGATCGTCGCCGGCTGACGGCTACTCGCCGGCTTCGGATCGTGCGCGGCGCTCGGCGTTCCTGGCGTTGACCCGGGCGTTCTCGGCGTTCACCTCGGCGTGGACGGCGCGCTCCTGCACGAGCCAGGCAGGCAGCGTGCGGAGGAGCTCCTGAATCTGTTCGGTGGTCAACGCCTCGGTGATCTCGGCGCGGGCCAGACCGGAGGTCGACACGCCCAGCTTGCGGGCGACGACGTCGCGCGGGTGCGGTCCGTTCTTGCGGAGCTCGACGAGCCAGTCCGCCGGGTTCGCCTGCAGTTCGAGGAACGCCGACCGCGTGATCGGCTCCTCCTGGAACGACGCCGGGGTCGCCGGCAGGTAGACCCCGAGCTTCTTCGCCGCGGTCGCCGGTTTCATGATCTGTTCGCTCGCACCCATTCGCTCAGCGTACCTCGCTGCGGTGTCCTCGCCCAACCGGCCGGATCACCCGTCGACTGAGCTGCAGTAGTGTGGCAAGCCGAGCAGTGGAGGCTTCGATGGACAGGCAGGACGACCAGGTCGACGGGATCGAGGTCGGCGACGACGGGATCGGTGCCGACACGGTGCCGGAGATCGTCCCGCCGGCGCTGACCGTCGCCTACGCGCGCGGTGTGAACCCGGGGAAGTGGGCGCGCATCTGGAGCGAGCGCCGTCCGGAGGACGAACTCCGCCTGATCCGAGTGGACCTCGACGAGCAGCGAGCGGTCCTGGCCTCCGGTGCGGCGGACGTCGTGCTCGCCCGGGTCCCGATCGACCAGGACGGGCTGAACACGATCTCCCTGTTCGAGGAGCTCCCCGTCGTCGTCTTCGCCAAGGGCGCTGCCCTCGGAGCCGAGGACACGGTCGGGATGGCCGCGCTCGCCGACGAGCAGCTGATCATGACGCCGCTCGTCCTCGAATGGGCCGAACGTGCCGCCGTACTCGGGTTCGACGCCCCGGCGGCCCCGTTGACCGACGACCCGGAGGCAGCGGTCGAACTGGCCGCGTCCGAGGTCGGGATCGTCGTGGTCCCGCAGTCGGTCGCGCGACTGCACCAGCGGAAGGACGTGGAGTACCGTCCGATCGTCGGTCTTCCATCGATCCCGGTCGTGCTGGTCTGGCCGCAGGACCGCGAGGACGAAGCCGTGGAGGAGTTCATCGGCATCGTGCGCGGACGCACGGCCAACAGCTCGCGACGGTCCGCCCCGACCGAGCAGGCCGCCGCTCCTGCACCGCAGCAGGCTGCGAGACGACGGAAGAAGCCGAAGGCCGGTTCGACCCAGGGCACCGCCGCCGGGACGAGCCGAGGCGCCCAGCTCGCCGCGCGGAAGGCCAAGCAGGAGGAGCTCGCCCGGGAACGCCGCAAGAAGCGCAAGGGCCGCTGATCCGTCCTCCCGGGTCCCGCCGGCACGCGGAGGGACCCGACCGATCGGGCTAGAGCCGACCGGAGGCCTTGAGCGCGATGTAGGCGTCGGCGAGCGCCGGGGGCAGGGTCTCCGGCGAACCGGTGACCACGTCGGCCCCGAGCTGTCTGATCGCCGCCGACACGCGTTCGATGTCGAGCAGGGCGCGTTCGGCCGCAGCGGCGCGGTACACGGTCTCGCGGTCGCCGCGGTCGCGCGTGGCCTCGAGGGTCGCCGGGTCGACGACGCTCGTCACGACCACCGTGTGGCGCTGCGTGAGCTGGGGGAGGACGGCGAGGAGCCCGCGCGCGGCCCCCGGGGCGTCGATCGAGGTCTGCAGGACGACGAGAGCGCGCTGGTTCGTGATCTGTCTGACCTGGCCGGGGACCGCGTCCCAGTCGGTCTCGATGAGTTCCGGGTCGACGAGCGCCATCGCGTCGACCATCCTCGAGAGGAGTTCGGCACCGGTCGCGCCCTGGACGCGACCACGCACCCGACGGTCGTAGGCGAGATAGTCGATGCGGTCCCCGGCTCTCGTGGCGAGCGCGGCCAGCAGGAGCGCGGCTTCGAACGCCGTGTCGATGCGCGGCTCATCGGCGATGCGAGCAGCGGAGGTGCGGCCGGTGTCGGTGACGATGACGACCCGGCGGTCACGCTCGGGCCGCCAGGTGCGGATCATGACGTCGCCGCGTCGTGCCGTGGCACGCCAGTCGATCGAACGGACGTCGTCACCTCGCACGTATTCGCGGAGGGAGTCGAACTCGGTGCCCTGACCGCGGACCATGACGCTCGTCGCGCCGTCGAGTTCGCGGAGGCGTGCGATCCGGCTCGGGAGGTGCTTCCGGGAGTTGAACGCCGGCAGGACCCGGAGATGCCCGGCGCTGTTCAGCGTCGCCTGTCGTGCGAGGAGACCGAGCGGACCGAACGACCGCACCGTGACCTGGGACACCCGTCGCTCGCCCCGACGGAACGGGGTGAGCTCCAGGCTGACGCTCCGCCGCTCCCCGGGTGGGAGGTCGACGCGGAGGCGCTGGGTGGGCGCGCCGGCGGACGGCTGCCAGGCGTCGCGCACCAGCGCCCGGACGCGGCGACCTCCGCGGTTGGTCAGGAAGAGGGTGCTCGTCGCCGAGTCACCGAGCCTGACCCGGGACGGCAGCTGCCGTTGCAGGACGATGTCGCGAGGCGAACCGGCGACCACGAGGTCGAGCGCTCCGAGCGCGGCGGCGAGGATGAGCCACGCGATGAACGCCGGAGCGGCATCGCCCGTGAGCACGCCGAGCACCACGATCGGCACGATGCCGAACGCGACGAGCGCGACGAACCTCCCGGTGACGGCCATCTAGATGGGCACCTGCACCTGCTGCATGATCGACCGCAGGATCGCGTCGACCGAGACACCCTCGAGCTCGGCCTCGGGCCGCAGCTGCATGCGGTGGCGCCACACCGGGAGGACCATCGTCTGCACGTGGTCGGGGGTGATCGACTGGTAGCCGCTCAGCCAGGCCCAGGCCTTCGCCGACGCGAGGAGGGCGGTCGTCCCTCGAGGGCTGACCCCGAGCCGGACTGACGGGCTGCGCCGCGTGGCGCGCGCGAGGTCGACGATGTAGGCGAGGACGTCGGCGCTGGCACCCACGCGTCCGACCTCGAGCTGCGCCGCCCGCAGATCGGCCGCGCCCATGACCGGGGTGACACCCGCGGCCGTGAGGTCGCGCGGGCTGAACCCGGCGGAGTGCCGCCGGAGCACCTCCACCTCGACGTCGCGTTCGGGCACGTCGAGGACGAGCTTCAGCAGGAAGCGGTCGAGCTGCGCCTCGGGGAGCGTGTAGGTGCCCTCGTACTCGATCGGGTTCTGCGTGGCGGCCACGATGAACGGGTCCGGAAGTGGCAGCGAACGGCCGTCGACGCTGACCTGGCGCTCCTCCATCGCCTCCAGCAGGGCCGACTGGGTCTTCGGGGGCGTTCGGTTGATCTCGTCGGCCAGCAGGATGTTCGTGAACACCGGACCCTCGCGGAACTCGAACTCACCGGTCTTGGCGTCGTAGACGAGGGAGCCCGTGACGTCGCCGGGCATGAGGTCGGGCGTGAACTGCACACGCTTCGTGTCCAGACTGAGCGCATGGCTGAGCGATCGGACGAGCAGCGTCTTCGCGACGCCGGGCACACCCTCGAGGAGCGCGTGGCCCTTGGCGAGGAGCGCGATGACGAGCCCGGTGACGGCGGCGTCCTGACCCACCACGGCCTTGCCGACCTCGATGCGGACCTGGGCGAGTGCTCGCCGGAGGTCGTCGGGGTTCGGTGCGGTGGATCCTGGCACGGGGGCGTCGGTCATGGATGGTTCCTTCCGGTGAGGTCCGTGGCGCGCGCGACGGCGGCTTCGAGATCGAGCAGGTGATCGGACAGGGAGACGAGGTCGGCGTCGCTCGTCGGTACGGCGTCGAGGAGGACGGAGCGCACGTGTCGAGGGTCGAGTCCGGTGAGTCCGGCCACCGTGTCCGCGACCTCGACGACGGAGGCGTGGCGCGAGAGGCCTGCGGCGACCGCGAGGCGGGACACGGTGCCGATCCGCAGCGCGTCCAGCGCCCGCTGACGGTTGCCGGACCGCTGGTAGAGGCGTGCGCGCCCCTCCATCGTCTCGCTCGCGCGGACCGCGACGGGCAGGTCCTCGATGACGAGCGGGCCGAAGCGGCGCCCGCGCCAGAACATGGCCAGGATCGCCGTGATGATGACGGTGCCGGTGACTCCGGCGACCCAGCTCGGCGTCAGCGCGTCGAGGCTCGGGGGGCCGGTGACGGGCACGTCGGCGAGGCTCGGCAGGTACCAGACCAACTGCTCGGTCGAGCCGAGCAGGCCGAGTGCGAGGGCGGCGTTCCCCGCACGGTCGACGACGTCGTTCGTCAGTGCGTCGGCCGAGCCGAGCAGCACCCGTGCGCCGTCCGCCTGTGTCACGACCGCGCTCCCGCCGCTGTCGGCCGTGAAGCAGCCCTCGGCGTCGGCGTCGGTGGTCGTGTACAGCGTCCAGCCACCGGTGACCGTCCCCGCCCGCTCGGCGGTGGGGTCGCCGCAGTCGGACGACAGGACGTCGGTGGCGTCCGAGCTGCCCGCGAACGAGACGCCGGGGAACAGGGTGCGGAGCGCCGCGGCCCGGGGGGTGACGACGACGAGTCCGGCGTCGGTGTCGCCCAACCGCTCGAGCTGCGAGGCGTCGAGCAGCCCGCTGGGATCGAACAGGAGGACGGTGCTGTCGGTGTCCTCGACCGCCTCGAGCGTCGCGTCGAGCGTGGTGGTCTCCGTCACGGTGACGCCCTCCTGACGGAGCACCTGCGCGAGCGCGCGTCCGCCGTTCGGGGTCTGGTTTCCGGGGCTGAGCAGCGCCGCGTCGATCGATGCGCCTCGCGTGGCGAACATGAGCACGAGGGCGATCCCGACCGCGAAGACCGCCGCGATGATCCAGAACCGGTTCCGTCGCAGCCGGGTCCGCAGCCGTGGTGTGGCGACGTCGGGCTCGGGCTGCCCATGCCCCGTGGGCTTCGTCGTGAGCGTCACCGGACCAGCTCCTCGGGGTCGGCGAGGAGTTGCGGCGCGGCGACGGAGAGCCGCGCGTCGAGCGCTTCGAGCTCCCGGTACTGTGCCTCGGTACCCGTCGCCTCGAGGTAGCGGACGGCGTCGAAGACGTCCGCGGCCTCCGCGAGCGCGCGCCCGTCCTGCGGGAACGCGGCCGCCGCCCGGGCGGCGAAACCGTGCGCCGTCGTGCCAGGGGTGACCACGACGATCGTCCGCTCGGACAGTCCGCGAGCGATCGCCCGATACAGCTCCTGGAGCGCGAGGGTCCAGTCGCCGGCCGCGGCGGCGGTCCTCGCGTCCTGGCGCAACCGCTCGGCGGTCCGATCGTCGCGTTCGCCGAAGAGGTCGAGCTGGCGGGCGCTCCGCCGGTTGAGGCGGGGGACGCCCCACACGATGAACGCGATGACGATCCCGACGACGACCACGGTCATCGCGATGATCGGGAACAGGCCGGTGAAGGGGCCCTCACCCGGCACCCGGAGGGAGTTCACCCAGTCCCAGAACGCCTTCGACACGATGTCCCACAACGACGGTTGCGCTGTCTGGTACTCGGGCTTCGACAGCTCACGCTGCAGGAGGTCCCGGGCGCCCGGTGCATCCGGGACGAGCGGGACGTCGAGGCGCGACGCGAGGAACAGCGGGCTCATCGGGTCGCTTTGCCTCCGGCGGCGGCGGCGTCGAAGGGGTTGTCGACCGTCTCGCGACCACCCGCACGCGCCTCGACGAACCGCGCGAGGTCGAGGTCGAGCCCCTCCTTGCGCATCCGCAGGTCCACATAGATGACCGCCGACGTGGCACTGATGACGACGACCGTGATCGCGCCGATGATGACGGAGACGAGCAATGACAGGCCCTGCGCGGCGATGGTGGCGACGATCATGGTCGCCTCCGAGCCCACCCCGACGAACAGCACGGGGACGAGACTCGCGAGCAGGCTGATCGGGGTCGCGACGACCTGCGACGCGACACTGACGACCGAGGAGACGAGGAACTGGACGCCGAAGGTCCGCCAGAAATAGCCGTCGGTCAGGCGCCAGGAGCGAGCGAGCGAGGGGAAGACCTTGCCGTTCTCGAGGACGATGATGCTCGGTGTGAGGGAGAACTTCGTCCCGAGCCACACGGAAGCGGCGATCAGGACGAGCAGCGCTCCGATGCCCATGACCACCGTCAGAACCACGCCCGCGGTCCCGCCGAGACCGGTCAGCACGAATCCGAGGCCCACCGCGACGGCGACGAACACCGTCACGACACCGATCAGGAGGAAGGTGTAGCCGATGAGCGGCAGGAAGCGCGCCTTCGTGCGCCGCCAGAGCACGCCGAGCGGCAATTTCTCGCCGAGGGTGCCGCGAGCGACCTCTTGCGCGATGATGCCCTGCAGGATCGCGCTGCCGGCGATCGAGACCGCCACCGGGATGAGGAAGGACAGGATGATGGCCGTGATCGCCCCGGCGCTGATGGCGTCCTCCTCGCCAGGGGCCGCCTGCGACAGCCGGCTCAACGAGAGCCAGGTGACGACGCCGACGATCACGAGGGAGAGGACGGCGGTGAGACCCTGCAGCAGGAGGGCGCTCCCGAACGTCGCCTTCGGGTTGCGTCGCAGCACGAGGAAGGGCGCGCCGAACAGGTCGCTGAAGGACAGTGGCCGGAGCGGGATGAGCCCCGGCTTCGGCGGTGGTGCCCAGCCCTGCTGGGGACCTGGGGCCCAGGGCGCGCCGGTCGCATACGGATTCGCGTCGTAGGCGGCAGTGGGAGGCGAGGGAGGGGTCCCGTACCCGGGCTGCTGAGCCTGGGGGTACGGCTGGGTGTACTGGGGCGGGACCTGCTGCGGATACGGCTGCTGGCCGTATCCCGGCTGTGGGTACGTCGCCTGCGGCGGGTACCCGGGCTGCTGCGGGTATCCCTGCTGCGGCGGATACCCGGGCTGCTGTGGATACCCCTGCTGCGGTGTCGCCTGCTCCGGCGCCACCGGCTGCTGTGGCCCCTGCGGCGTCGCCCACGGGTTCGGATCCTGGTCGCCCATCTCGCCCCCGGCTCGCTGTTCCGTGTCCATCAGCAACACCCCCTCGCCGTCTCGAACCCCTCCATGTTGTCACACCGAGCCTGCCCGCGACCGGCGGTTCGGCGGTTCTCCTGGACACTTCGACTACGCTGAGGCGAGACGTAAGGACACCGGTCAGGCAGCGCGGCCGGCCGGTCACACCCGAGACGGAGCTATGAACGCACGCATTCTCGTCGTCGACGACGACACCGCACTCGCCGAGATGATCGGCATCGTGCTGCGCACCGAGGGCTTCGAGCCGTCGTTCTGTGCGGACGGCGGCGGCGCGCTCCAGGCGTTCCGCGACACCAAGCCCGACCTCGTCCTCCTCGACCTCATGCTCCCGGGGATCGACGGGATCGAGGTGTGCCGCCTGATCCGTCAGGAGTCCGGCGTCCCGGTCATCATGCTGACCGCGAAGTCCGACACCGCGGACGTGGTGAAGGGGCTCGAGTCCGGCGCCGACGACTACATGGTGAAGCCGTTCAACCCGAAGGAGCTCGTCGCCCGGATCCGCACGCGGCTGCGCGCGCCGGCCGCCGACCTCGCGGAGACCCTCCGCATCGGCGACCTCACCGTTGACGTCGCGGGCCACGAGGTCCGTCGCGCCGACGGCGTCATCGGGCTCACTCCGCTGGAGTTCGACCTCCTCCTCGCACTGGCCAGCAAACCCCAGCAGGTCTTCACCCGCGAGATGCTGCTCGAACAGGTCTGGGGATATCACTACAAGGCCGACACCCGACTCGTGAACGTCCACGTGCAGCGGCTCCGCGCCAAGGTCGAGGAAGACCCCGACAACCCGAAGATCGTCATGACGGTGCGTGGCGTCGGATACCGCGCCGGCGCGGTCACCGGCTGATCCGACATGGCCTCCCGACTCGCCGGCTGGGCGGCCGACTGGCGGCTGTGGCGGAGGTGGCCGCAGCAGGTGCGCTCGCAGTGGCGGCGCTCGCTGCAGTTCCGGACGGTCGCCATCACGGTCGGCCTCTCGGGACTCGCCATCCTCCTGACCGGCGCCTACCTCTCGTTCAGCATCGGCAACGACCTCTTCCAATCCCGGCTGCAGCAGGCGCTCGGCGGCTCCGGTCGCGCCATCGCGTCCGCGCAGAGCATCCTCGACGCGTCCGACGCCAGCGAGCGGGTCGCCCTGCAACAGCTCATGGGGACCGTGCGGACCGATCTCCAGACGACCTCCGGCAGTAGCCTCATCGCCGCCTACCGGGCTCCCGGACAGGACCCCAGCCAGGTCACGCCTCCGGGCTTCGAATCGCCGGGGCTGGGAGGGGGTGTCATCTCGGACGCGCTCAGTGAGGCGGTGCGGGCCGACCCGGACTCCCTCCAGTGGCAGTCGGTGACCCTGACCGCCGCCGACGGCTCGACCACCGCCGGCATCGTCGTCGGTTCCATGGTCTCGATGCCGACCGCGGGGTCGTACGAGATCTACCTCGGCTACGACCTGAGCGAGTCGGAGCAGACGCTCGGCTTCGTGCAGCGGACCCTGTTCGTCGCGGGCGTCGGCCTCATGATCCTCGTCGGTGGTGCCGCGTGGTTCATCGTCCGCTTCGTCGCGACTCCGATCCGGTTCGCCGCCGAGACGAGTCAACGTCTCGCCGGCGGCGACCTGGACGTGCGGATGCCCGAGAAGGGCGAGGACGAGCTCGCCATCCTGGCCCGCTCCTTCAACGGGATGGCCGCCAGCATGCAGAAGCAGATCAAGGAACTCGCGGAGCTCTCGCTCGTGCAGCAGCGCTTCGTCTCGGACGTCTCGCACGAGTTGCGCACACCCTTGACGACCATCCGCCTGGCCGGCGACGTGCTCTACGACCAGCGTGACTCCTTCCCGCCGGCCACCGAGCGGACGGCCGAGCTCCTGCACGACCAGGTCGGGCGGTTCGAGATCCTGCTGGCCGACCTCCTGGAGATCAGCCGGTACGACGCCGGCAGCATCGAACTCGAACTGGAACCGACGAGTCTCGTCCATCTCGCGGAAGAGGTCGTGGAGGAGCTCCGACCGCTCGCGGAGCCGACCGGTTCGGACCTCCGGATCGTCGCACCGGGTGGCTACTCGGCGGTCCCGATGGACCCGCGGCGCATCCGGCGGATCGTGCGCAACCTCGTCGGCAACGCCATCGAGCACGGGGAGGGCAAACCGATCGTGGTGTCGGTGGACAGCAACGAGTCCTCGGTCGCGATCGCGGTGCGCGACTACGGCCAGGGCATGACGCGTGAGGCCACCGAGCGCGTGTTCGACCGCTTCTGGCGCGCGGACCCGTCGCGCAAGCGCACCATCGGCGGCACCGGGCTCGGACTCGCGATCTCCCTCGAGGACGCGGTCCTGCACGAGGGGTGGCTGGAGGTCTGGTCTGAGCCAGCCGCCGGCTCGTCCTTCCGGCTCACCATCCCGCGCGAACCCGGGACGGACATCGTCCGCTCGCCCATCAGCCTGCCGCCCGACGATGCGATCGAGACCATCGTGGACGAGCTCACCGCGCCGACGACCCGCTCACTCCCGACCGTGCGATCGGCCGACGACGACAAGGAGGGTGCTCGTGGTTGACGTCACCGCACGATCGCCGAGACGACGGTCCGCAGCACGTCGGATCGCTGCAGCGGCACTCCCGATGCTCCTCGTGGCGGTGCTGTGCGCCTGTGTCGGCATCCCGCGGGGCGGTTCGGTGCAGGACGGCGGCGCGGTCGAGGGGGACGGCGGCGACGTCGACGTCAACTTCATCGCGCCAGGTCCCGCCGAGGGGGCGACGCCGGAGCAGATCCTCCGGGGCTTCATCGACGCCGCCGCGAGCCCGCAGAACAACTACGAGATCGCGCGGGAGTTCCTCGCACCGGCGCTCCGGTCCGAGTGGGATCCCGATGCCGGGGTGACCATCGACCAGGGCGGCCGCACGTTCGCCCCGGTCGCCGACACGGTGCAACTCACCGTCAGTCCCGTCGCGGCGGTCGACGACCGCGGGGAGTACCGCGAATCGGGGAACTCGTCGCCGCTGAGCTGGACCTACTCCTTCGAGCAGGTGCGGGGGGAGTGGCGGATCGCGGCCGCTCCGCCGGGCATCGTCCTCGAGTCCTCGACGTTCGCCGACGTCTTCGCGGCCTACTCCCTCAGCTACTTCGACCCGAGTTTCACCCGACTCGTCCCCGACCAGCGCTGGTTCCCCTCGCGGGCGTCGACCGCGACGAGGATCGTGGGGGCACTGCTCGACGGACCGGCGGAATGGTTGAAGGGCGCGGTGGCGACGGCGTTCCCGGAGGGGACCTCGCTCACGAGCGACGCCGTTCCGGTCGAAGCAGGGACCGCGCGCGTGGACCTGACCAAACCGGCCCTGCAAGCGGACGCGGTCACCCTCCAGCGGATGCAGCTCCAGCTGAGCAGCAGCCTGGTGCAGCTGTCGGGCAGCGTCGGCGGGGTCGCCGCCGTCTCGAACGTCGCGATCACCGTCGTGGGCAACTCCACGCAGACGGTCTCGCCGCTCTCACTCGCCGCACCGCGGGTCGACCCCCGGGCGCTCGTCCAGCGCGGGGACGAGTTCGGCTTCGCCTCGGGGAACCGCATCGAGGCCGTGCCGGGGATCTCGGCGGCGGTCGTGGCGGCCGGGGCCGACGCGGCCGTGTTGTCGGCCGACCATGACCAGGCCGCGGTCCGTTCCACCGCCGGTGTCACGGTGATCCAGGCGGACGGCGACGTCCGACTCGTCGACAACCGCCAGGGGCTCCTTCCACCGACGATGGACCCGTTCGGCTTCACCTGGACCGTGCCGGCGGCGGCGCCGTCCGCACTGCTCGCGCACGACGCCGCGGGTGGCACCGTGCAGGTCGCGACGAGTTGGACCGGGGCCTCCACGATCGATTCGATCCAGGTCTCCCGGGAGGGTACACGCCTCGTCGCGCTGCTCCGGGACGGGACGCAGTCGCGGCTCGTGGCCGCCGCCATCATCCGCGGCGATCGGAACGCGCCGTTGCGACTCGGCGATCCCGTCGAGCTCCGCGTGATGTCCACGGCGGCGACGACCGTCACCTGGGTCGACGACATCACCGTCGCCGTCCTGCTGGGCGGCGGTGACGGGACGACCATCGTCACGCAGCAGATCGGCGGCCGCTCCGCACCCGTGCCGAAACTGGCGGACGTGACGAACCTGGTCGGGGGCAACGGACCGACGCAGCTGCGGGCCCTCACGAGCGACGGCCGGCTGCTGCTGCCCCGCGGGTCGAGCTGGCAGGAGGCGGGTGGTGACGTCCGATTCATCGCGACCCAGCTGGGTGCGCCCGACTGACTGAGCGCGCTCCACAGTGCGTCCGGACCGTGAAGCCGTCCCAGGCCTGCGCGATGCGTCACCGGACGCACTGCGTGGGCACGACCATCGGATGATGCGATCCTCGTCCAGCCGAAGCACGCCCCTCGCGAATGCCCGCGAGGCCTGCCTGGACGCCTGGGCCCTGCTCGTCCCGGTCACGTGCGCCGGATGCGGCGCGCCGGACCGCGGGCTGTGCGACGACTGTCGCGGGCGTCTGATCCGGCCGGCGGCCTCCGATGACGATGCCCACCTCGTGCGGTGGAGCGGTGCGGACGGCACCCCCGGTCTCGCCGCCCGTCGCTACGACGAGTTCGTCGGCGCCGTCCTCCTCGCCTACAAGGAGGACGCCCGGACAGGCCTCGTCCGTCCGCTGGCAGCCGCACTCGGACCGGCGTTCCGGCTCGCCGTCCTCGAGGCGAGCCGCGAAATGGGAGGCGCTTCACCGGAGATCGCGACGATCCCGGCCCGACGACGCGCCGCCCGCGATCGGGGCTTCCATCCGGTGGAGCAGCTCGCGCGCCGGCTCGGCGCCAGACCCTCGCGCCCGCTGCGATGGGCGCGGGAGCCCGCCGACCAGCGGGACTTCGGTCGGGCGGAGCGTCTGGAGAACCTCGCCGGTGCCCTCGTCGCGCCACGGCGGCTCGACGGGCGCCGCTTCCTCCTCGTGGAGGACGTCGTCACGACGGGAGCCACCGTGGGGGAAGCCGTCCGGGCGATGCACGACGGCGGTGGTCTCGTGGTCGGTGTCGTGGCCCTCGCCAGGGTCGGACCGTGAACGGACGGTGGGCCCCGTACCCGGAAGATGAACGTTCCCTGAACACCGCTGATGACTTCCGCAGGCTCGGGCACTACGGTGGCAGAACGGCGTGAAAGGACCGCCCGGGACCGGGTGGTCAGCCGGATGAGGAGGTCGAACGTGGATATCAACATCGTCGGACTTGGACTCGGCATCACCGATCGGTTCCGCGAGTACGCGACCGAGAAGGCGGAGAAGGTCGCCCATCTGGTCGAGCAGGCGCAATCGCTCGACATCAAGGTGTCCCGCCATCACGACGCCAACGGACGCAAGGGCGAGGACCGCGTCGAGATGACGCTCGTCGGCCCCGGACCGTTGGTTCGTGCGGAGTCGACCGGCTCCGACAAGTACGTGGCCTTCGATCTCGCGATCGCGCGGATGCTCGAGCGCGTCCGCCGGTCGAAGGACCGCAAGAAGGAGCACCGTGGCAAGCACCGCACCTCCCTGCACGCCGCCAGCAGCGAGGGGTTCAGCGGCGTCGACATCACTCCTGCCGCGCCGGAGCTGCTCGAGCAGGTCGCGACCGGGAGCGTCGCGACGCTGACCCACGAGGACGAGGAGCAGGAGGCGTACTCGCCCGTCGTCATCCGCACGAAGGAGTTCCCCGCGGAGTGGATGAGCGTCGAGGACGCCGTCGACCGCATGGAACTCGTCGGCCACGACTTCTTCCTGTTCATCGACGCCTCGTCGGAGCGGGCGAGCGTCGTGTACCGCCGGAAGGGCTGGGACTACGGCGTGATCAGCCTCGAGGACGGCTCGAACTAGCGTCCTGCACCCCGACCGACGCGGTCGCCCGGTTCACCGGGCGGCCGCGTCGTGGCATGTCGGTGCCGACCTCGAAGACGGCGTCGTGCACGCGCAGGCGTGCCGAGGTCACCTCGAGCCAGTCGAGCTCGGCCAAGGAGCGTCGTCGTCTGGCTTCGAGCCCGATCCACGCGATGTCACCCTGCGGCGTCCGGGGGAGCGCCGACAGCTTCTTGTCGAGCTGCCGAACGAGATCGAGCGCCCAGGCACGTTGGACGGCGATGACCCCGAACACGTCGACGCCGTCGAGCGACGCCGCGAGGGCGACCTTGTCCGGGAGTTCGTCTCGCGAAGCGCTCGCCGTGACGGGTGTCGCCCACCAGCGTTCGAGGACGTCGCGCCCGCCGGCGGTGATGCGATAGAAGACATGTCCCTGTGCATCCACGGCGGCGCGCTCCACGAGCCCGTCCCGCTCGAGACGATCGAGGGTGGCATAGGCCTGGCCGACGTTGAGCGGCGTGTCGGGCGTCGTCCGTCGGTCGAACTCACCGCGCAGACGGTACCCGTAGTCGTCGCCGAGCGCGAGGATCGCGAGCAGACCGTGCTTGACCGACATCGAACCTCCATGAAATACCTACGCCGTAGGGTGTCGCCAGCCTAGTGAGCCGTCCGTCCCGTGCTGCGGCGGCACTCCGTCGACATCCGTCCGCCCCTCGATACACAGCGTCCACTCAAGGGACTCCCCGCTAACATGTTCAGAGGACTGCCCCGTTCTGGTGCACCCCGTCCGTCCCGGTCAGTCGACCAGGGTGGAGATCAGGAACACGTAATGGAGAGCAATTCGTGGCCTCACCACTTGAGAAGATCCTTCGCGTCGGCGAAGGTCGCATCCTCCGGAAGCTGACCAGCCTCACGAAGGCGGTCAATGCCCTCGAGGACGACTTCACGGAGTTGAGCGACGAGGAGCTGAAGAGCGAGACCGTCGAGCTGCGCGAGCGCTTCGAGAACGGCGAGACCCTCGACGACCTCCTCCCCGAGGCCTTCGCCGCGGTGCGCGAAGCTGCGCGCCGCACGATCGGTATGCGCCACTTCGACGTCCAGATCATGGGTGGCGCCGCGCTCCACCTCGGCAACATCGCCGAGATGAAGACGGGTGAGGGCAAGACGCTCGTCGCGACCCTCCCGGCCTACCTCAACGCCATCGCCGGCAAGGGCGTGCACATCGTCACGGTGAACGACTACCTCGCGTCCTACCAGTCGGAGATCATGGGGCGCGTCTTCCGCGCGCTCGGCATGACGACCGGCGTGATCGTCGAGGGGCAGACGCCGGAGCAGCGCCGCGAGCAGTATGCGGCCGACATCACCTACGGCACGAACAACCAGTTCGGCTTCGACTACCTCCGCGACAACATGGCGTGGCAGGCCAAGGACATGGTCCAGCGCGGTCACTTCTTCGCCGTCGTCGACGAGGTCGACTCCATCCTCATCGACGAGGCCCGGACCCCGCTCATCATCTCCGGGAAGGCCTCCGGCGAGGCGAACCGCTGGTTCCAGGAGTTCGCCCGGCTCGCGGTGCGACTCGAGCCCGGTGAGGACTTCGAGGTCGACGAGAAGAAGCGCACCGTCGGCGTGCTCGAGCCCGGCATCGAGAAGGTCGAGGACTACCTCGGCATCGACAACCTCTACGAGTCCGCCAACACCCCGCTCATCTCCTTCCTGAACAACGCGATCAAGGCCCGCGCGCTCTTCAAGAAGGACAAGGACTACGTCGTGATGAACGGCGAGGTGCTCATCGTCGACGAGCACACCGGCCGCATCCTGGTCGGACGTCGCTACAACGAGGGCATCCACCAGGCGATCGAGGCCAAGGAGGGCGTCGCCGTCCAGGCCGAGAACCAGACCCTCGCGACCGTGACGCTCCAGAACTACTTCCGTCTCTACGAGAAGCTGTCCGGCATGACCGGTACGGCCGAGACCGAGGCGGCGGAGTTCATGTCGACGTACAAGCTCGGCGTCGTCCCGATCCCGACCAACCGCCCGATGCAGCGCATCGACCAGTCGGACCTCGTGTACAAGAACGAGGAGGCGAAGTTCGCACAGGTCGTCGAGGACATCGTCGAGCGCCACGAGCAGGGCCAGCCGGTCCTCGTGGGAACGACGAGCGTCGAGAAGAGCGAGTACCTGTCGAGGCTCCTCGCGAAGAAGGGCGTCAAGCACGAGGTCCTCAACGCGAAGAACCACGCGCGTGAGGCCGCGATCATCGCCCAGGCCGGGCGACTCGGCTCGGTCACCGTCGCCACCAACATGGCCGGTCGTGGAACCGACATCATGCTCGGCGGCAACGCCGAGTTCCTCGCCGTCGCGGAGATGAACGCCAAGGGCCTCAGCCCGATCGAGACCCCCGAGGAGTACGAGGCCGCGTGGGACGACGTCTTCACCGAGGTGAAGGCCGCGGTCAAGGAGGAGGCCGACAAGGTCATCGACGCCGGCGGGCTCTACGTCCTCGGCACCGAGCGCCACGAGTCGCGCCGCATCGACAACCAGCTGCGCGGTCGCTCCGGTCGTCAGGGCGACCCTGGTGAGAGCCGGTTCTACCTGTCCCTCACCGACGACCTCATGCGCCTCTTCAACGCGGGAGCCGCGGAGAGCCTCATGGGGCGCCAGAACGTGCCGGACGACCTCGCGATCGAGTCGAAGATCGTCAGCCGCGCGATCCGCAGTGCGCAGTCGCAGGTCGAGGCGCGGAACGCCGAGATCCGCAAGAACGTGCTCAAGTACGACGACGTCCTCAACCGGCAGCGCGAGGCGATCTACTCCGACCGCCGCCACATCCTCGAGGGCGACGACCTCCACGATCGCGCACAGCAGTTCCTGGAGAGCGTCGTCGACGACGTCCTCGACGAGCACACCGGCGAGGGCAACGGCGACGACTGGGACTTCGACGCACTCTGGGCCGAACTGAAAACGCTCTACCCCGTCGGCCTGACGATCGACGAGGTCGTCCAGGAGGCCGGGACGAAGGGGCGGATCAACCGCGACTTCATGCGCCGGGAGATCCTCTCCGACGCCAAGCTCGCGTACACCAACCGTGAGGAGTCGCTCGGTGCCCCGGCCATGCGCGAGCTCGAGCGCCGCGTCGTCCTCCAGGTGATCGACCGCCGCTGGCGCGACCACCTGTACGAGATGGACTACCTGAAGGACGGCATCGGTCTCCGGGCCATGGCGCAGCGCGATCCGCTGGTCGAGTACCAGCGTGAGGGCTACGCGATGTTCCAGCAGATGATGGGGCAGATCCGCGAGGAGAGCGTCGGCTTCCTCTTCAACCTCGAGGTCGAAGTCGCCGGCGAGGTCGATGCGGGCACCGCCGCGCCGGCGATCACGGCCAAGGGCCTGACGCAGGAGACCCCCGACACCGAGAAGCTCAGCTACTCCGCTCCGAGCGAGCAGGGTGGGGTCGAGGTCCGCAACCAGCGCGGGCAGATCGAGAAGGCGGCCACCGAACGGGCACAGCGTCTCCAGCAGACGAACCGTCCCGCCGGCGATGCGGCTCCCGCGACGAAGGCCGCCCCGGCCGCGAAGGCGTCGCGTGGGGCGTTCGGTCAGCAGTCCGAGGCGCCCGCGGCTGCTCCGAGCAACCGTTCGGACCGTCGCAAGCAGGGCAAGAAGAAGTAGGCCCACGCCGGCACGAACGGGAGCCCTCCGGACCATGGCGACATCGGTCCGGAGGGCTCCCGTCTGCCGGGTGCTGCGGAGGTTGCAGCGGCGGTCAGAGCACGCTCACCGAGGTCGCCCGCCAGCGGCCGTCCAAACCTTCCAGTCGGATGGCCACGGCACGGGACCGTGCTCGTCCGTGGACGATGACCACGGACTCGACGACGCCGTCGCGTGGCTCTGAGACGGTCACGGTGCCGATCGAGACGACCGGGACGGTGCCCGGGACGCCGCGGACGCGTCGTGCCCGTTCGGCGAGGATCACGCGCTTCAGCAGGACGGTGTGCACGTCAGCGGTGATCCAGCGCGCGAGCTGCGTGAGGTCGCGGGCTCCGGCGATCACCTCGATCACGCTCCGAGTCAGGTTCTCGAGCAGTGGTCGCGGATCGGGGAGCTCGGCTCGGGGCGCCGGTTGGGGCGCGAAATAGTCGTCCGCACCGGGGCGGGCGGCCGCCCGTACCTCCCGCGTGCGTCGCTCGGGTAGCGGAGGCGCCGGCCGGAGGCGAGCCGTGTGTGCTTCGGGCTCGTCGTCGTCGTGCCGGGCAGCGGTGCTCATGGGGCCTCCGAGGGGTGGGCGGCCGCCACGAGTCGGGCGACCAGAATCTGACATGTCACACTCATCATGTCAGTTTCCCGGTGTCCGGTACCAGGGGTCTGTGGAGAACGCAGGACGCGACCGACCTCGGCGCACTACCGTCGGCGTATGCGTTGGGACAGCCTGTTCGACGATCTCGCCGGTCAGCTCGACGACGAGCTCGCCGTCGACGACGACGCCGTCCGCGTCGAGGCCGAGCGGCTTCGGCGTGCGCGCCTCACCCTCCGTGAGCGGCTGGCCGCCCTCTGCGGCGATGCCGGCGCACCAGGACCGCTCGTCGTGGAACTCGTCGACGGGACGACCTGGCGGCTGCGGGTCCGGAGCATCGGGAAGGACTGGCTGCAGGCCGATTCCGGCACCCCGGGCGGCCGGGAGGTCGTCGTGCCGCTCGATGCGATCGCGGCGGTCGCCATGACGCAGACCCAGGTCGATTGGAGTCTCGACGACGTCGTGGTCCGCGAACCGCGACTGCTCGACCGCCTGACCGTCTCGTTCCTGCTCCGTGATCTGTGCCGGCGCCGTGCTGCAGTGGTCGTGCGGACCCGGACGGGGAGCTGGACGGGCACGATCGACCGGGTGGGCCGCGACCATCTGGATCTGGCCGTCCACGAGCCGGGGTCGCCGCGCCGCAGCCGGAGCGTCGAGCAGATCCGCATCATCGTGCTCGCGGAGGTCGTCGTCGTCGAGCGTGCCGTCTGAGGCGTCGCGTCGGGCGCCTGCCGGGGTCGGGGCTCAACCGAGTGGTGGCACGGGCCGGAGCATCGGTGCGCCGGAGAACTCGGCGAGTTCGGTGAGCTGAGCCTGGTGCCAGAGACCTGCACGACGTGCTTCCTCGTACTGTCCGCTGATGAAGGCTTCGAGTGCCGGGATCTCGATGCGCCACGGTCCGCTGCGTCCGATCCGGATGGCGGGCAGCTCGCCGCTCGAGATGAGCTCGGCCACGTGCTGGGCCGAGACGTTCAAGACCTCGGCCGTGTCGGCGACGGTGAGGAAGCGACCGAGCGGGGCCGCATCGCGCTGCGATTCCATTCCTCGATTATCCTCTCGCGCGGGCGGCGTCCGCCGGGCTGTGGATAACTTCGGCGCGATGTTCGGAGCCCGGGCAGCATGGGACCGGAGGCGGCGCACGGGGCGCCGATGAAGGAGGAGACGGTGCGGGGAAGCGAGCGGGGACACGGAGCCGAATCGGGAGGAGGGCGGATCGACGGCGGCGAGCGGATGAGCGACCGTCTCGCGGGACTGCGCCATGGTGTCGGCGGACGGCAGGTGTCCCGGTCGCGCATCTGGGTGGACCCACGCTTCCTCGTGGGACTCATGCTGGTGGTCGCGTCGATCCTGGGCGTGTGGTGGCTCGTCACGACCTCGAGCCGGACGACTCCGGTGTATGCGGCGTCTGAGACGCTGACGCCTGGAACCCGTCTCGACCGCTCCTCACTGCAGGTGATCGACGCGCGTCTGGGATCGGTCGAAGGCGGGTACCTCACAGCCGGCCAAGGGCCGCCGCCCGGGATCGTCGTCACCCGGACGATCGCAGCGGGGGAGCTCGTGCCGCTCGACGCGCTCGGCGAGGCGAGCTCCGTCGGCGTGACCACGCTCGTCGTCGAGCCCGCCGGGCGGCTCGGCGCCGACATCGTGCCGGGGACCGTCGTCGACCTCTGGTCGGCCACGCCGGACGGCGACGGCTACGGTGTGCCGGACGTGCTGGTCTCGGCCGCGACGGTCGTCCGGGTCGGCGAGGACGAAGGGCTCCTGTCCGGCCGTGGCTCGGTCGCCCTCGAGCTCGCCGTCCCGCGCTCGGCCGTCGCGACGGTGCTCGCGGCGACGGCAGCAGCGCACCTGCTGTCCGTGGTCCCCACCGAGCCCGGCGAACGCTGATGCTGCGCGTCGGACTCGCCCTCGATCCGCGGGTCGAGGGCGAGATCCTCGCGACGATGCTCGACCTCGGACACCGCGTCGCCTGGCGCTGTCACGACGGCGCCGAACTCGAGGAGCGCATCGGCACCGGTACGCCAGTCGACGTGCTGCTCGTGTCACCCGGGGCCGACCGCCTGCGCG
The DNA here is from genome assembly GCF_014841395.1 of Plantibacter sp. CFBP 13570. Taxonomy (NCBI): domain Bacteria; kingdom Bacillati; phylum Actinomycetota; class Actinomycetes; order Micrococcales; family Microbacteriaceae; genus Plantibacter; species Plantibacter sp. CFBP 13570. The sequence continues at coordinate 140,976 of NZ_JACYTW010000003.1, forward strand.
CCGAACTCGTCGACCTCGCGGACCGCGTGGGCACGAGGGTCGTGGCGCTCGCGTCCGGCGAGTCCGAACGACGCCAGGCAGTTGGGCTCGGTCTGGTCGACATCGTCCTCCTGCCGGTCGATCCCGAGGAGCTGGATCGGAGCATCGCGCCGCTCGACCTCGGCGGCGACGACCCGCGTCCGGTCGCCCAGGCCGCCGGACGGGTCATCGCGGTGTGGGGCGCGGCCGGATCGCCCGGCACGACCACCGTCGCCGCGGGCATCGCCAGCGAGCTCGCC